>JARGFH010000024.1 GCA_029210695.1 Acidimicrobiia bacterium | reverse complement strand
ACTACGCTCAACTAGCCACCACAGGGTAAGCAAGGAAACCAAACAAAACGGTCTCCATCAAACCCAGGGCGACTCAACCCCCAGCTCGCCGCCGTCTATTACGACCAGATGGTCAACAAGGGCGCCGCTCACACCAAAGCCTGCTGTGTGGTCGCGGCCAAACTCGCCGAACGTGGCTGGAGGGTGCTCCACCGTGGCACCGCCTACCAGCTCCGCGACATCGACGACACCCCGGTCACCCCTGAGCAGGCCAAGACCATCATCGCCGAGCGCTACACCGTTCCCGAGGACATCCGCCGCCGGCGCCGCTCCAAAAAGACCAAAGGGAGGGCCCCTCAACAAGCCCTCGACGGGCATGCATCACAACGCTCACAGCGCCAACCGAGGCGACCCTCCCTACCATCAAGCATCCCCGCCGCCCCATCGCACGTCAAACCCGACTTGACACCAATATCGACTTAGGGAATCAGATCACCTACCACCCAGCGCGTTATCGCGCACCCACCGGCGTCCGGGATCCGGCAATCCCGGACACATCCGTAACTCACTTTCGGTAGCCATCAGTTGCCGTGGCACCGCTTGTACTTGGAGCCCGATCCGCACGGGCAGGGGTCGTTCCGACCAACCTTCGAATGATCTGCCCGGTCCAGTGGGATGGTTCTGGCCCGTAGCAGTCGCTGTGATGCCCTCAGCGACCGCTCACGCTCGTCGAGACTGCGTTCCCGGGCGTCGAGGGCCTCCGACCTGGCCATGAGCTGGCGCTGCAGCTCTGGAGCGAAGACCGTCCCCTGATGCTGGTCGTTGTTCACGAGTTGGCCGAGTTCGTAGGTGATCAGGCCGGCGATGCCCTGTCCCATGGCAAGACCGAGCGCTTGGCAGTAGCGTCGCCAGGTCGACCAGACCGCCTCCGACAGCGGAACCTTCACCAACTGGACACCCCGACCATGATCCAACTCGGAGAGGACCCGACGATCAATCTTGGCCAGTACTCCCCGTTCCAGTGCCATCACTTCACCTCCCGAGTAGACGGGTATACCGGAGGCAACTTGTCAGTGGTTTACCTTCGGGTGGGATTGACAGGGTCTTGTACGCGAATGGGCATGTCCGCTGTCGATTCGTGTCTGGGGCAACGGTGCGCAAGTCATATCAACTGCTGGCCGCGGCGCTCGATGCTGCTGTGGAGTCCGGGCTCATCGGACGCTCGCCGTGTCGAGGTGTGAAGCTGCCAAAGCTCGAGACCACAGCTGAGATCCGATTCCTGGACGCTGCTGAGATCAACCTCCTGGCCGACGCTATCGACTCCCGGTACTCGGCCATGGTCCTCGCAGCTGCCTACACCGGGCTCCGCTTCAGCGAATTACGAGCGCTCCGGGTGGATCGAATCAATGCCCTCCGGCGCACCATCCGGGTGGCTGCCTCTCTCGTGGAAGCAGAGGCCAGTTCTACTTCGAGGAACCGAAATCGGAGGCCTCGCGCCGCACCGTCCGCGTGCCACCCTTCCTCGTCGACGTTCTGGCTGCGCATCTGACGATGTACGGCGACGGCTCGGACCTCGTTTTCTCGGCCCCAAGCGGCGGGCCGATTCGCCGGAACAACTTCCGCAGGCGGATCTGGCTGCCTGCGGTGGAGAAATCCGTCGGTCGTCCGTGCACATTCCACGATCTGCGGCATTCGCATGCTGCGCTCCTGATTGCCCAGGGCGAACATCCGAAAGACATCCAGGAGCGGCTCGGACACGCCTCGATCAAAACCACACTCGACACCTACGGTCATCTCTTCGAGGGCCTCGACGAGGCCGCTGCGGACCGTCTCGAAGCGACCTTTGCTGCCGCTGATGTGCACGCGATGTGCACGCGAGAGGATGCCCCGGTCATTGCCCTGTCGTCCGAATGAAGAGAAACCCCCTCTGACGAGGGGGTTTGTTGGTGGGCCCACCTGGACTTGAACCAGGGGCCTCATCCTTATCAGGGATGCGCTCTAACCAGGCTGAGCTATGGGCCCATGAGGGATTGGATGTTACCAGCTGCCATATACGGCACACCCGGGCTATCCGCCCTCGTCGTGGAGATGATCGGACTTGAACCGACGACCCCCTGCTTGCAAAGCAGGTGCTCTGCCAACTGAGCTACATCCCCAATGGCACCACCATGATACGTCGCACCGGCAATGATGCCAGACGGGTCCTGCGCTTCGCCCGCCTCGTACCCCGGCGTACGATGGGGAACACGTCGGAGCGAAGGAGTCTCATGAGGAACGCGGTGATCGTCGATGCGGTGCGTACCCCGGTAGGGAAACGCGGGGGGTTCTTGAAGGACTGGCATGCAGTCGACCTTGCCTCAGAGACCCTGAAGGCCGTCGTTGCGCGGAGTGACCTCGATCCCGGACGTGTCGACGATGTAATTATGGGTTGCGTCACACAAACGGGCGAGCAAGGCATCAACATCGCTCGAAACGCCACCCTGGCGGCCGGGTATCCGGAAGAGGTTCCGGGCGTAACTATCGACCGGCAGTGCGGGTCGTCACAACAGGCGGTCCACTTCGCTGCGCAAGGAGTGATGGCCGGCGCCTACGACGTCGTGGTAGCGGCAGGTATCGAATCGATGACCAGGGTCCCGATGGGATCGAACGCACAAGGTCCTGGTGTCCCATTCGGCCCGCGGATGAGCGACCGGTACGACCACCGTCTGGTGCCGCAGGGTCTGTCTGCCGAGATGATCGCCGACCGGTGGGGGATCAAACGCGAGGAAGTCGATCAGATCTCACTCGACTCTCACCAGCGGGCGGCTGTAGCAACTCAGGAAGGTCGCTTCGCCCGGCAGATCGTTCCGATCGAGACATCCGAAGGGGCCGTCAGTCGGGACGGGGGGATCCGGTGGGATACGTCGCTCGAGAAACTGGGAACGCTCAAACCGGCCTTCAAAGAGGACGGGGTGGTCACGGCGGGCAACTCATCTCAGATCTCGGACGGCGCAGCCGCCCTTCTCATCATGGGTGAGGACACAGCCGAAGACCTGGGTCTGGAGCCGATGGCGAGATTCGTTTCATTCGCGGTGGTGGCGGCCGACCCGGTCATCATGTTGTCCGCCCCGATCCCTGCCACAAGCAAGGTGCTCGAGAGAGCGGGCATGACCATCGATGAGATCGGGCTCTTCGAGGTCAACGAGGCCTTCGCAACGGTTATTGCCGCCTGGCGTCACGAGCACGGCCACGGTGACTCCGAGTCTCTATGGAACCGCACGAACGTCAACGGCGGTGCCGTGGCGCTGGGACACCCGTTGGGTGCGTCGGGAGCCCGGCTCATGACGACCCTTGTGCATGAGATGGAGCGCATAGGTAGTCGATACGGCTTGCAGGTGATGTGCGAGGGTGGAGGCATGGCCAACGCCACAATCCTGGAGTTGATCTGAAGCCCGATCGCCGCGCCCCGACGGCCATAACCTGCAACACAGAACCTGGAGCCCGCCGGTGCTGAAGTACTTCGTTGCCGTTGTGATCGGTGTGACCATCTGGATGGTGGCGATGTGGGTGATACGTATGCTTGCTCAGGCACCGCCGGAGGTCGACCCGGACGATATCGTGGCGACCGATGTCAAATACCGGTGCTCACTGTGCGGAACGGAGGTCACGATGACGGCGGTTTCCACCAGCGAAGCGGCGCCGCCGAAACACTGCCGTGAGGAGATGGACGAGGTCCCTGCTCAGTAACCCACAGGCTGTGGACAATTCTGGTGATAACAACACCGATGTAGTTCCGGGCTCCGGGTCTGACCGACCTCCATCGCCCGCTGCTATCGATAACTCGTCGTCATCAGGAACCCACCGGCGATGAAGCCAAGGCCGACTATCAGCACGATGTTGTCCCAACTGAGGAAATACCGGAGCAGCACGAGCGCCACCCCCAGCGCCATCATGGCGAACATCAGCACGACGTACCACGTGGGAGACGGCGCCCGGTTGACTTCCTTCGGTTTCTTGGACTGAGTCGGCCCGTCGTATTTCGGTTTCCGTCGCTTTGATTCCGGCATGGCGGTATAGCGTAGTCGGCTCCATCTGCGCGACCACTCAACGGTATGCTCGCATCGATGCGGATTCTCGTCGTCGACAACTATGACTCCTTCACCTACAACCTGGTGCAGTATCTGGGGGAACTCGGCGCGGAGCCCGTGGTTGTGCGCAACGATGAAGTGAGTCCGGCGGAGGCCAGCGCCTTGAAGCCGGATCGTCTCGTGGTCTCGCCCGGCCCCGGCCGCCCGGAGAACGCCGGCGCGTCGATCGAATTCCTGCAGACACTCGGCACCGAGATGCCGAGCCTTGGAGTGTGCCTCGGCCACCAGGCCATCGTCGCCGCGTTCGGAGGACGGGTTGATCTCGCTCCCGAGCCGAAACACGGCAAAACGTCGCAGATCCGTCATGATGGGAAAGGCGTGTTCACCGGCCTCCAGATGCCGTTCACCGCTACCCGCTATCACTCACTGGCCGCAGTCGAGTTGCCGGATGAGCTGGAAGCCTGCGCCTGGAGCGAGGACGATGTGATCCAGGGCATTCGCCACCGCCTGCTCCCGATGAGCGGGGTGCAGTTCCACCCCGAAAGCGTGCTGACCACCGAGGGCAAGAAACTGCTTCAGAACTTCCTAGAGGCGCCTTGACCAACGCCGTCAAAGCCAGTCACGAACCGCAATCCCGACCTCAGCAGCCGGCCGGCGACCTGATCCATCGATAGATCCGCCGATCAAGGGCTACGGAGTCGGTGCCGGCGGGACGGTGGTCGTTGTATCGGGAACGGTCGTGGTGGTCGTGGTCGGAGGGGGCGCCTTTCCGAGCGTCACGGTAACGGTCCTGCCCGGGTCGACTTCGGTGCCTGCTCCGATCGACTGCTGAGCAACAAGCCCGTCGAAGGCCGCCTCCACCTCAACGGTGGTGGCCGCCTCGCGGTATACGAGGTTCACAGCCTCGAGGGCGGCCCGGGCAGCCTCAGCCGTCATCCCGACCACATTCGGTACTTGCACCGGCTCCGGCCCGAGTGAAATCCACAGCGTGACGGTCGAGCCGGCAGCTACGAGCGTTCCGGCCTCCGGTGTGGTCCTGGCGACCCGACCCTTGTCGACGGCATCGTCGAACTCTTCGTCCCGGGCGACAACCAGTTGGGCGCTTTCGAGGACGAAGGCCGCGTCGATCTCTGCACGGCCTGTGAGGTCTTCGAGCAACACCGAATCGGGGCCTGTCGACACCCACAGGTCGATGGCCGTTCCGGGTTCCTGTTTATGGCCGGCGGCCGGGCTCTGATCGATGACGATGCCGGGCGGCTGTACGTCGTTGGGTGCTTCGTTGATGACACCTACCGTCAAACCGTTGAGATTGATGAGCCGCATCGCCTCGGTGAGGGTCTCTCCGACCACCGGAGGTACGTTGGCCGCCCCGACTCCCGTTGACACCAGGACGTTGACATAGCCTCCGACCTCGATCTCCTCCCCGGCGCCGGGTTCGGTTCCGATGACGAATCCGGCGAGCACATCGGGATCGGCTTGATTGACCGGCCGAACCTTCAGCCCGGCATCCTGCAACAACGCCAGGGCAGCTTCTTGCTCCATGTTCGTGACAGCGGGGACCGTCACCATCGAGGCAGCGTCGGTGGCGGTGGTGTTCATCAGCCGGAAGATCAGGAACAGACCGACTCCAAGCGCCACCAGCAGAGCAAACGCGGTGAGAATGAACGGGACCTGGCTGGGTGGTCGCTCATCGGCCAGGCGCCGGTAGGTCTCGTCGGGCGGAACCGTCGGCGGAGTCATGGCCGTCATCATCTGAGTCGGTGCGTCGGCGGCGGGCACGGTGGCTGGAGCTTCTCCTCTCAGAAAACGCAACAGGTCTGCGCGGATGTCGTCTGAGGTTTGGTAGCGCCCGACCGGGTCCTTGTCTAGGGCACGACCGATGATCGACTCCAGAGCAGGGGGGATGTCGGGGTTGAGTGTCGATGGCTGTGTCACTGGCGTCGAAACGTGCTGATAGGCGACCGCCACCGGGCTGTCTCCCGTGAAGGGAGGCGCGCCGGTGGCCATCTCATACATCACGACTCCGAGCGAGTAGATGTCGGAGCGTTCATCGGCCGTCAGGCCTTGGGCTTGTTCAGGGCTGAAGTACGTTGCGGTGCCGATCACCGCTCCGGTCCTGGTTAGTTCTTGCGAGTCGTCCCACGCTCGGGCGATGCCAAAATCGGTGACGCGGACCGTGCCGTCGGGAGCCAGCAGGATGTTGCCCGGTTTGATGTCGCGGTGAATGAGTCCAGCCCGGTGAGCGACGGCGAGGGCGGCGGCAACCTCCGCGCCGATCTCGCAGGCACGGCGGGGGAGCAACTGTCGCTCGCTCTTGAGAACGTCGCGCAGTGTGCGCCCCTCGATCAACTCCATCACGATGAAGTATGTGGACCCGTCCTCACCCCAGTCGTAGATCGAGACGATGTTCGGGTGGCTCAGGTTGGCGGCCGCTTGCGCTTCCCTCCGGAACCGTTTGACGAAGGCCTCGTCAGAACTGAATTGTGAGTGGAGTACCTTGACCGCGACGCGGCGTCCGAGAAGCGTGTCACGCGCCTCATAGACGTCGGCCATCCCCCCGCGGGCGATGTGGGAGACGAGCTCGTACCGGTCGGCGAGCGTGCGTTCAATCTGCATTCGTGGTGATTGTAGGGGTCATGATCCTCGATTCAGCAGCCAGTACTCGAAGATTTGCTGGGCGACCGGCGCGGCGACCGATCCTCCGGTCGCATTCTCGCCGGCGGCCCCGCCCTCCTCCACTAAGACTGCCAGTGCAATCGTTGGATTTTCGACCGGGGCAAACCCGATGAACCAGGCGTGGGGTGGGCCATTCTGAGTTTCGGCCGTTCCGGTCTTGCCGGCAACACGCACCCCTGAAACTGCCGCCCGGGTGCCGGTACCACTTGCGACGACTTGTTCCATCATGCTTGCCATGACGTCCGCAGTGGCGGGGGAGATAGGCGTCGCCCATACCGACGGCACCCGCTCGTCGACGACAGCCCCCGCCGCGTCGTAGATTCGGGCGACCATATAGGGCTCCATCTCGTTGCCCCCGTTGGCAATGGCGGCCGCCACCAGGGCCATGAGGAGCGGCGTCGCCTGTACGTCACGCTGACCCAACCCGCTTTGCGCCAGGGCGGCGAGGTCTCCCCCAAAGCTGGCGGCATCGGGAAAGACACCTGCAAGGGCTTCCCACTCGAAGGGAATGTCTCTGTTGAAACCGAATAGGTTCGCCTGTTCTTCGACTCTGGCGGCTCCCAGATCCATGGCCAGCTGGCCGAACACGGTGTTACAGGAGCGACGGAATGCCTCCCTGAGGGTCACCTCCGCGCCGTCACCGCACAGAGATCCGGCGAAGTTGCGGATCACCGCCGTCGATCCTGGCAACGGGAGTTCCACCGGGTTGGCGAACAAACTGTCCGGCCCGGCAACCCCGGCCTCGATGGCGGCCGCCGCGGTGATGACCTTGAACGTGGAGCCGGGCGGGTAGCTCTGACGGCTGGCTCTGTCTCTCAGCGGCTCGGCCGGATCGTTGGACAGCGCCTCCCAGTTGGCGGCTCCCGTGCTGTCCAGGATCGTGTTGGGGTCGAAAGTCGGCGACGAGACGAATGCCAGGATCGCGCCGGTTGACGGTTCGATGGCGACCACCGCCCCGCGCTGGTTACCGAGTGCTTCGGTGGCCAGGCGTTGGAGTTCGGCGACGAGAGTGAGTTCGAGGTTCCGCGCTTGCAGGTCCCGTCCGAGTAGCGCGTCGATCAAGTCCGAGATGGTCAAGTCACGTTTTGAGCGGAGTTCGGTTGCGTAGTTCGACTCGAGGCCCCAGTCACCGAAAAGCGTTGACGTGAATCCGACGCTGTGCGCAAACAGGCTGCCTTCCGGATACACCCGTACGAACGTTCGCGGGTCGACCGCCTGTGATTCCGACCTGGCCAATCGGACACCATCGGCATCGACGATGAGCCCGCGCTCCCTGCCGGAGATCCCGATCTGGACGCGCGGGTTACGCGCATCGTCGCGGTACCCGGGGCCGGCGATCGCCTGAATGTAGGTGACGTCGGCCAGGAGCACGGCAAACGCAACGAGAACGGCAATGGCCACTTTGCGTATCGGACCGTTCATGCCGGTTCCTCGTGTGACAGGCGAGCGAGCAGGGCGATGAGCACCAGGTTGGAGACGAGGGACGATCCGCCGTAGGACATGAACGGCAGAGTGATGCCGGTGAGCGGAAGGATCCGCACGACACCACCGATGATCAGGAAGGTCTGGAGGCCGAGCGCGAAGGTCAACCCGGCTGCCAGGAGCTTTCGGAACAGGTCGCGAGAACGGAGGGCAATGCCGAAGCCGACGGCGGTGAGTAGGGCATAGGCGCACAGCACGACCACCGAGCCGGCCAGGCCCAACTCCTCGCCGACGGCGGCGAAAACGAAGTCCGTCTGCGCGAACGGGATCAGGTCGGGGCGTCCCAGCCCGATGCCGGATCCCGACAGGCTCCCGGAACCCATCGCGAAGAGGCCCTGGGCGATCTGGTAGCCCGCTCCTTCGAAGTCGCTGAATGGATCCAGCCAGGCGACCAGTCGTCTGTCGACATGGGCGAAGGCTCCCCGGGCAAAGAGGGCGCCGACCACAAACATCACCGAACCGATGGCCGGATAGGCCGCCCGGCCGGTCGCCATGAACAAGAGAGTCAGGAAGACGGCGAAGAGGAGGAGCGAGGCTCCAAGGTCGCGCTGGTACACCAGCACACCAAAGCTGGCGGTCCATGCCACCAGTACCGGTACCAACTGGCGCGGCTCGATGAGTCGCAGGCGCCCGATTGTTCGCGTCCCCGACGCCAGCACCGTATTTCGTTCGGCCAGGTATGAGGCCAGGAATATGACCAACAACAGCTTGGCGAACTCGCCCGGTTGGAACTGAATACCGATCGGACCGCCGGCGAACTCGACCCAGAGGCGTGACCCGTTGACGGTCTTGCCGCGTAACGGTACCGGCCAATCGGCGGGAAGCAGCGGGAGGATCAGAAGCACCAGAGCTCCCAGGAGCAGCAGGTAGCGATAGCGACGAAGCGGCTCGAGCCCGGTTGATCTGACTGCGAACAGGAACCCGACGGCGAGTCCGGCGGCGATCAGGAGCCACCACCGTTGGAGCCCCGCCCTTTCTGGGTCCAGCCGGTAGACCATCGTGAAGCCGACCGCGGTGATAATGGCCACGAGCGGGAGGAGGTAGGCCGTTGCACGCGGTGCCCATTGCCGCAGGGAGAGGTGGAGTCCGCCAAAGGCAATCAAGAAGACGAGGAACGTGAGCGCTACCTGTGCGTCGATCCCGCCTCCTCCGGCGAGGTTCGCCATGGCGATCCCGAACGCGGCCAGAGCAGACGCTCCGATCAGGAACGCCGCCTCAGCCGACCTGTTCACAACTGGACGTCGATGGCGGCCACGGTGATGTTGTCGTGTCCGCCGGCCCGGTTGGCGGCCTCCACGAGCGCCCACACCGATTCCTCAGCGGTGCCCCTCGACAGCAATTCGGTGATGAGTTCGTCGTTGATCATTCCAGACAATCCATCGGAACAGATCATCAAACGATCTCCGCTCAGCAAAGGTTCCTCGATGACGTCCACGTCGAGCGGACGTCCGTGGCCAACAGCTCGCATCAGCATGCTGCGCTGCGGGTGGACGGCAGCCTCTTCCGGGGTGAGCCGACCGTCGGCGACCCATTGGGCAACGAGGGTGTGGTCCCGGGTGAGCTGCCGGAGGGCGCCCGCCCGCAGGAGGTACACGCGGCTGTCCCCGACATGCCCGATGGTCGCACTCCCGTCTTCCTCGATCTTGGCAACTGAAACCGTCGTTCCCATGCCGGTGAGCGACGGATCGGCCCGGCTCTCGGAGGCGATCTTCTCGTTGGCGTCGATGATCCGTTCGGCGATGGTGAGTTCGGTGTTGGCGATGATTGTCTCGATGGCGATCCGGCTGGCGACCTCGCCACCGGCATGTCCTCCCATCCCGTCGGCGACGGCGACCAGCAGGGGTCCGGAACCGGTCCCGCCCGTGGTTGGGTGGACGGAATCCTGGTTCGAGTCTCGTACGAGGCCACGATGGGTTGCGATAGCCCAGATGAACTTCATCGCACCTCCATCACGGTTTTTCCAACTTGCACGGCGTCCCCTTTGACGAGGAGTTGGGGCGATGAAACCCTGCGTCCGTTGACATACGTTCCGTTTGTACTTCCGAGATCATGAAGGACTATGCCTTCCTCTCCACTCACGAAGCGCATGTGGAACTCAGATGCGTACGGATCATCGACAACGATATCCGCCTGCGGGCTTCGACCCAACACCGCCACGTCGTCGACCTTGAACGTTTCGCCAGCTCCGTCGTCGCCCCGGATCAACACGAGCTCCCTGGAGCGCCTCGTGGAGGTACGCGTGGTACCGATGGCGAGGTGCCCGGTTATCGCGCGCGAGATCTGCCACACGAACAAAAAGAGAAGCGCAATGAAGATCAGCTTGAGGAGGGTGAGGATGAGGGCCGGCATGTGGCGTTCACGCCCCTCGGAATGTGAAAGCAACCGAACCGAAGGTGATGACCGACCCTTGCCCGATCGAGGTCGGTGCATCGATAACTAATCCGTCGACGGCGGTTCCGTTGGCAGATCCAGCGTCGGCGACCCAGGCCGACCCCGATTCACGCCAGAGATGGGCGTGAGTCCTACTCACTTTTGGGTTGTCGATCACGATGTCGTTTTCGAGTCCACGACCGATGGTCAATCGATTGGAGCGCAAGGCGAACTCCTGAGAGGATCCGGCCAGGTATCCCCACACCGGAACCGGTCCGGTTGTGAAATCTGTGCGGCACCGGACGGCACCAACCGGGCTTGCCTCATCTATCTCGAAGTGCACGATGACCGGTCCCTCGAGGCGCCATCCTCGCTCTGCAGCGGTGGCTTCGAGATAGCCGGCGAGTTCCCCGGATAATCCGGCGGGGACGAGCCCATCACCAATGTCCGATGGATGAATGTGAATGACGTAGACATTTGGTGCCACCGGACCGGCAGCGCTGGAGCGCAACGCCAGGTCACCCTCCCGGACTAACCGGGCCGCCAGTTCGACAGGATGAAGAGGCCCGCGGAATACCTTTCCGGCCAGGTCTTCGACCAGCCGTTCGAGGCGTCGTTCGAGGTTGCGTACCATGTCCACCCGGCGGAGTTTATCGAGAGGTACGGACGAATATTCTTCAGGGGCTCGTGGTACCATCTCGCCCCGTCCACGGGCGAGTGGCGGAAATGGCAGACGCGCAGGCTTCAGGTGCCTGTGAGCAATAGCTCGTGGGGGTTCAAGTCCCCCCTCGCCCACGGTGTCGATGTGTCGGCACCTGCGTTTGTGCGAAACCGAAATCCATCGGGACATCCCCGGATGTTCCGTCAACCGTCAGGATGGATCAGGAACCATCCAGTGAGGCCGACCTAGTGTTTCCGGAACCATCGCGGCGCCGGAAGCGTCGCGGCGGGCTGTATGCCCTGATCGCCGTCACGCTTCTACTCGCTTTTTCGTTCGGGTTTTCGAATCTCCGGAGCGATCGCGCCGATCTCCGGGAGTTCGTGGACCTCACCAAGGTGACCTCCCTCGAGCACGAAGCGCTGGCCGCCCAGTTCCGTGACTTTCTGAATTTCGAGCTGGCGAGCGCCGATCGAGACAGGATCAGCGCCCTGTTCGGCAGAATCGAGACCTCGATCAGACAGTCGCTGGATGAGCTGGATGCTCTGTCAGTCCCCGCCAGCGGCGCCGGATCGGCAGCCCTCTTCGAGGAGTCTCTGAGGGCCTGGCTGGGCGGGTCGGTGGCACTCGAGAACAGTTTGCTGGTGGCGGCCGATGAGCCGACCAGCCCGATTCCGATCATTGCCATCGACGATGCCCTCATCGACGTACAGGTGGGTGATCGCCTCTATGAGCGGTTCTTGCTCTCGCTTGGGGAACTCAGGACTGAACTCGAGACGGATATCGGGGTTCTGCCCCTGGTTGCGTACGCTCCGGCCGGCGGATTGCCGGTGACCGGTGAGTTGCTGGCGGCGGCCGTTCGTGGATCGAACCAGGTGGCGGCCTTCCACGACGTGCGAGTCGGCCAAATCGGGCTCGATCCGGATTTCACCGGGGGACAACACGACGGCGTGGGTGTTCTGGCGTTCACAGAGACGGTGAATGCCACCGCGGTCGTCTCGAACGCAGGCAACCTCCCGGAGAGCGACTTGACGGTGGCACTGCGGGTGATCACGGTTGCGGACGGCACGGTCGTTTTCAGCGAGCAAACCATCATCACCTCGCTCGAGCCGGGCGCTTCACGAACCGTCGAGTTTCTGGATGTCCCGGTCGTGGAGGGCATTACCCACGAGGTGTTGGCGATCGTCATGGCCGTCACCGGCGACGTCGACGGCGACAACAACACAGCGTCGTTGTCGTTCTTCGTGCAAGCCCCCTCATAGAACACCGAACACGGCTCTCGTTGCCCGCGGTACCATCATCTCGCCATGATCGATGTCACCTTCCTCCGAGAGAACCCCAACTTGCTCCGCTTGGCCCTGGGCCGGCGGGGAGTAGAACTCAGCGTCGACGAGTTGTCCGAACTCGATCGCCGTCGGCGCGACGTGCGCCATGCTGCGGAAGAAATCCGGTCTGAGCAGAAGCAGGCCGGCACGGCCATTGCCGCCCTCCAGGGCGAGGAGAAGCAGGCGGCGATCACACATGCGGCATCGCTTTCGGAGTCCTACAAGCGACTGACCGTCGAAGCCGACGGCCTCGACGCAGAGTTCGATGCGTTGTGGGTGCAGATACCGAATATCGCCCACGACTCCGCGCCCGACGGGATGACCGAGGCCGACGCCGTCGAGATCAAGCGCTGGGGGGTGATCCCGGATTTCGAGTTCGAGGTAAAGGATCACCAGGATCTGGGAGAGGCACTCGACATCATCGACATTGAACGCGGCGTCAAAGTGTCCGGAAGCCGTTTTGCCTATCTCAAAGGAAAGGCCGTCTTGTTGGAGCTGGGCTTGGTCCGTTTTGCGATGGACCGCCTCACCTCCGAAGGCTTCACGCCGGTCGCTCCACCGGTCCTGGTTCGCGAGGAGGCCCTGTTCGGAACCGGATTCTTCCCGGCCGACCGCGACCAGGTCTATGCCGTGGAACGCGATGACCTGTTCTTGGTGGGCACATCTGAAGTATCCCTCGCTGCGCTGCACCTGGACGAGATCCTGGACGGAGCCGACCTCCCCGTCCGGTATGCCGGTGTTTCCACCTGCTTCCGACGCGAGGCAGGGACCTACGGCAAAGACACTCGAGGCATTTTCCGAATGCACCAGTTCGACAAGGTCGAGATGTTCTCGTTCTGTCATCCCGATCGGTCGTGGGAAGAGCACGAGTATCTGGTTTCGATCGAGGAACGGGTCCTCCAGGAATTGGAGTTGCCCTATCGGATGGTCAACGTTGCGGTGGGAGACCTCGGAGATTCGGCTGCCAAGAAATACGACATCGAAGTGTGGTTGCCGTCTCAGGGCGCCTATCGAGAGATCACTTCATGCTCCAACACGACCGACTATCAGGCTCGTCGCCTCAAGACGCGGTTCAAGTCCGAGCAGGGCAATCGTCTCGTGCATACGCTCAACGGGACGGTGGTGACGAGTTCGCGGACGGTGCTGGCGATACTGGAGAACCATCAGCGCGCCGATGGTTCGATTGGGATTCCGGCCGCGCTGCAACCCTACGTTGGGTTTGAGTCGATCGAACGATGAGTTCGGCACGTCCGCGGGAGATATTCTCGCGTATAGCCAGACGATATGACCTCCTCAATAGTGTCTTGTCGTTCGGGCAGGAGCAGGAGTGGCGAAGACGCGGCGCCGCATACCTCCCGGAAGGTCGAGTACTCGATCTGGGAAGCGGGACGGGGGCCGCGCTTCCGGTGTTTGAGGGTCGTGAGGTCGTGGCGCTTGATCCGGTCCCTGAGATGCTGGCCCTCAGCCCGATTCGGGCACGGGTGGTCGGGTACGGCGAGCAACTGCCTTTCGCAGACGGGTCGTTTGACGGCGTGTTCTCGGCCTACGTATTCCGCAATTTGGCCTCGATTCCGGCAACTCTGGCCGAGGTCCGGCGCGTCCTCCGACCAGGGGGAGCGATGGTGGTGATCGGTCTGGGACGGCCGCGCAACGTGTTCGCTCGCTCGCTGCACCGGATCGGGTCGGCGATCTTCTTGCCGCTGGCCGGATTGACGATTGGCTCACCGGGCGATTACTGGTATCTGCACCGGTCGCTGGACAAGCTGCCTCCTCCGGAGGAGATGTTCGCTCGCGGTCCGCTGCACCTGCAACGGGTGTGGCGAATGGGCCCTTTGGGCTTCGTATACGGAGCAGTCCTGAGAAAACCAACAGAGGGGCTCGATTCCCTCTTCGATTCTGATTCTCCCGCTTTGTGGACACGGTCTCGGCGAATCAGGAAGGTTCGAGGGCGGAGAAACCGGACCCGCGACTAGGAACCCGCGACTCGCGACTCTTCTTCCGTGCACCCTGCCGTCGCATGAGCAGTGACCGGTGCCTCCCGGGTCGCCGGCTCAGACCAGGCGCTCCTGCGGCACCCGAGGTGTTTCGCTTAGGGCTGCTTCCTTCCGGACCTGACCCGATTCACGAGACCCCGCCGCGCAGGACCCAGCCGTCAACACCACGTGCCCGGTGCAAACCCGACCGCTGTCACGCTCGGGCAGGGAATTCAGTCCCGCATAGAGAGGATTTCGGGTTCAGGGCACCCCTAGCGCCCCACTTAGCACGGAGAGGCATTGTAGCTCGCTTGCGTTTCTCCCCCGGCGCTAGTGCTAGAGGGGAAAGATGCCGGGTCTTTGCGGCAGAGGGGGCCAGCGGAGGGCGGACGGCCGCCGGCAACAGGACCCCGGCGGATCTACCGACACCTGATATCTGATACGGCTGCCTGCCTCGGGCAGGCAGGTTGGCGGAGGGAGCGGGATTTGAACCCGCGAGGGAGCTCACACCCCCTACACGCTTTCCAGGCGTGCGCACTAGGCCAGACTATGCGATCCCTCCAGGGCGCCATAGTGTAGAGGGCGTTATGGAACTCGACTTCATCGAAGCGATGGGACTTGCCCTCGTCGAGGCGCGAGCTGCCGTCGAGCATGGGGACGTCCCGGTGGGTGCGGTCCTGCTCGACGAGGTGGGAACGGTGGTCGGATCGGATCACAACCGTCGCGAACAGGCGCAGGATCCGACGGCTCATGCGGAGATGCTGGTGATATCACACAGGGCCCGAGCTTCGGGCGATTGGCGCCTGGCCGGCCACACGCTGGTGGTGACGCTGGAGCCGTGCCCGATGTGCGCCGGCGCTGCCATGTGGGCTCGCCTGGACCGGATCGTGTACGGCGCCGCCGACCTCAAGGCAGGCGGCGTATGGAGTCTCTTCAACATCCCCCAGGATCGTCGCCTCAACCACCGTTGCGAAGTGATCGCCGGCGTGCGAGAGGGTGAGTGTTCGGCGCAGCTGCGAGAATTCTTCGAGTCCAGACGCTGAATCTCCTTTTCTCCGCAATGCTGTGGTCGGTTTTTGCATCATTGCATTGCGGAGAAACTCACTACAAGGGGGCGCGAGCCACCGGACACGTCATACAGCGGGGGCCACCGCGTCCGCGTGGGAGTTCATAGGACGGCATGCGATGCACGACGACGCCGGCTTCCTCGAGGATTTCGTTCGTGGCCACGTTGCGTTCGTAGGCGATCACCTCGCCGGGCGCCACCGCAAAAGTGTTGTTGGCGTCGTTCCACTGTTCACGATCGGCCTGGATGCTGGTCATCGCCGGTTCGATCACGTCGGCCGAGTCGAGGCCGGCCGCCCAGGCCAGCCCTTCAATGAGATCGATCTCGCCTTCGACGTGGAGGCCGAGTTCCGGACCGGGTGTCACCTGAAGTGCCCGAACGTGAGAACGAATGCGCGGATACAGCACAAACCGGTTACGGTCCACCATTGTGACGACGGTGTCGAGGTGCATCGTCGACCGCCCCTTCGGAAGTTCGACCGCCAGCACGCGATCAACGACACCCTCCTCGAAGAGGCGAGCCGTCAACGCGGCGGCTCCGGTCGGCGAGGTCCGTTCGGAAACGCCGATCGCGATCCCACGTTCACCGACCACCAGCACATCGCCGCCTTCTACCGAGGCCGGGAAGTGCTCTCCAGGCTCGTTCCCGAACCAGATCCGGGTGGCGGCAAAGCGGGGGTGGTGCGAGTAGACCATTCGGAGGAGATCGGTCTCCCGTCGACGGACGAGACGATTCATCGGAGAGAGGACCACACCATCCCCGATCCAGATCGACGAGTCCCGCATGAATACCGCGTTTGGGAGTGGGGGCAGCAGGAAGTCATTAGGCCCGTGGAGTGCGGCGACTAGCCCCTCGGTCGCGCCGACCTCGTCGAGCGTCACGCCGCCGATCAGGTGCTTGACGAGACGTTCCGGTGGCAGCTCGGTGAGAAATGACCGGACCCGGTCGGCAAGTCGGACGCCGCACAGGTCGTTGGTGACGTGTTCCACGATGACGGCGTCGGCAAGGCTGCGATCGGCCATTACCTCGGTGAGTAAGTCGTCGATGTAGAGAACCTCTGCACCGGTGGCTCGCATCAGGTCGGCAAATGCGTCGTGTTCCACCTGCGCCCGTTCGAGCCAGATCAGCTCATCGAAGAGCAACTCGTCCTTGTTGCTCGGTGTGATGCGAGATAGTTCGAGATCGGGACGGTGAATGATGACCGTTTGCAGTGCTCCAACCTCGGAGCGAATAGCGGCGCCGTGTTCCATCGTCGCATTCTCACACAGGTTCCGCCTCGACGCTGCCGTGTACAATCCCAGATCCTCGGAGGGATCGCATAGTCCGGCCTAGTGCGCGGCACTCGAAATGCCGTAGGGCGTTTACCCGCCCTCGTGGGTTCGAATCCCACTCCCTCCGCTCTAAGCGACCCGGCAGTCGGGCCGCACACTTCGTGCCCGGTACCCGGTACCAGGTACTACCGGCCCCGGCCGGCGAGGAGGGATGGCCGAGCGGACGAAGGCGACAGTCTTGAAAACTGTTGAACCGTGTTAAGCGGTTCCGTGGGTTCGAATCCCACTCCCTCCGCTGCCAGAAGGCGATGCCAGGTCTCAATCGCGGGATCGAGCATGACAGTGATCCGCCCGAGTTGAGAGCCGCACCATCCAGGAAGACGACTCGCACACAGGCTGTGCTGCGACCTGAAGCGGGAAGGCGGGTAGCGCACATCGCCGGTTGTGCGCTACCGGAATTGCGATCGTTGCGATCCGGCATGGCGGCGAAACGGACGGAGACCCTCGGGAACAGGCGAACCGTTGAATCCGGCGGGCCCGACACCATTGCCAGTATTCAGCGCACCCATTGACGGTCGTTGGCGGCACGGGGGATGTGTGCTGGTTTCGCCGGACTTCGTGGTTGGTCGCATCGCTGCGGTACCGTTGAAGCGGATCGGCACCACGAACGGCAGTCCGATGAGTGTTCGCGCTGGTGCCATATTGCTGGCCTCGAACTCCACCACCATGACAGTATCGAAATGAACTACGGCGGAGGTAGCAGACCATGAAAGCAATTGTCCAGGGCAAGTTCGGCCCACCCCAAGATGTATTGGAGATCAAGGAGATCGACAAGCCGATAGTCGGGGAAGGCGAGGCACTGGTACGGGTGCACGCCGCCTCCATCCACATAGGCGATTACTACACGATCGGCGGGCTGCCCTACGTCATGCGCCCGATGTTCTCGGCCATGCGGGCCAAGAACCGAGTGCCCGGAACCGATATCGCAGGAGTCGTCGAAGAGGTCGGAACGAACGTCTCGCACCTCCAACCGGGCGATGAGGTCTTCGGCTCCTACAAGGGCGCATTCGCCGAGTACGTGTCATTCCCCGAAGGGTCCTTGGCGATGAAGCCGACCAACTTGACGTTTGAAGAAGCATCGGCGGTCGGGGTGTCCGCATTGGCCGCCCTGCAGGCTCTGCGTGATCATGGGAAGGTCCAGCCAGGACAGAAGGTTCTGATCACAGGCGCATCTGGCGGCGTGGGAACGTTCGCAGTGCAGATTGCCAAAGCTCTTGGGGCCGAGGTGACCGGTGTATGCAGCACGAGGAACGCGGAGATGGTCCGATCGATCGGTGCAGACCATGTCATTGACTACACCCAGGAAGACTTCACAGAGGGCGAGGACCGATACGATCTCATCTTCGACAATGTCGGAAACCATTCGTTGTCAGACACGAGAAAAGCGCTCACCCCAACCGGAAAGCTGTTGGCCAATGGTGCACCAGTCGGTGGCTGGTTCGGGGGTCTCAAGAGTCCCATAGCGGCGTTCGTGTCGTCACTATTCGTCCGCCAACAAGGGCGTCCCTTCCTGTCGATGTCGAACCCTCAGGACCTTGTCACACTCAGAGAACTCGCGGAAGCAGAGAAGATCAGGCCGATAATCGACAAGACCTATTCGCTGAGCGAGACACAGGACGCCGTGGCCACCGTCGGAGAAGGGCACTCCCAGGGAAAGACCATCATCACGGTGGACCACACCTCCAAATAAAGACGACAGAACTCGTCCGGGTCTGTCGGAGGCTCGTTCATGAAGAGCGGGGTCAGCGTTGCCCCGAGAGTTGGTTGGGGTTGGCTGCAACCTCCTAGTGGTCCGTCGCGGATTTGGTGACTTGGTCTCCTGCCGGACGATCCCCGCTGTGGCAGGGTTCGTGGCACTGCCTACCCCGGTCATCAAATAGCAGACAGACCACTAGGGAATCCTCAGCGGAAACACCTCCGCCTGCTCGAACGTCATGAAGTTGTTCCGATACAGGTTGGCTGTCGCTCGGACGCCAATGAGGATGACTAGGCCGATGACCCCGCCCCGGTAGCTCATCAGCGGCGTCCACGGCAGGACCATCGGGATCCAGTAGACGGCGTTGTAGATGATGAGGATCCAGGTGTACGGGTGGCCGATACTGAGCTTCTGCGGGTCACCGCCCACCGTCTTCTCGCGTTCCCAGGCGAACCGCCGGGTGGAGTGGTACTCCACGACCGGTCAATAGACCGCGGCGAACACCACCATGCCGATGAACTCTGTCAGATCCGAGAAGACCGAGGTGGTTAGCGCGACGACGGCCCAGGCCAGGGTCGGCAGGCCCAGCAGCAGCGTCAATTGGTTGTTCCAGGTGCGGGTCAGGAACTTGTCGCTTGTCACGTTTCCCCCGGTTCTCTCGTCGACCGCGGTTGCGCTCGCGTGATCCGACCGTCGGCAACCAACTGGACTGTTGGACAGTGGGGGCCCAGCCTCGCCGACAGCGTGATTTCCCTCAGGTCTGGTCTGGTTCGGCGCCTGCCAAACCGACCGGACCAGTACCTCCTCCTACTCGACGGATCACGCTTCTGCCGCAGGGGAGCTTGAATGGGGAATGCGATCCGACCTGCGTATACCGAAGATGAGGAGGTACCCGATCATCCAGAACTCGCCGACGGTGGCCACCCCCACGAGCAATGATTCGACCGCTGTCGGAGCGTCGGGGACGAGTTGGGTGACGTAGGTGCTGATCACGTATGCGACTCCTCCGGCCATCAACACCCACCCGAGAGCGACTGGCATCACTCTGGATTTGACCACCACGTAACCCATCGGTATCAGCCACAGACCGAAGAAGAGACCACCGATACTCCAGGCGCTTCCATTGAGCTCGTAGAGCAACTGTACGGTTGCAGCCTGGTCCCCGCCCGGAGCGAGGGCGGCGTCGCCCGCCACCATAAGGGCCGTCGCTGAGAAGGTCGTTGCTACCACGATCGCAGCGGCGTTGACCAACCCGAAGGCGGCGATCGATCCTGCGGCGAAGCTGTTCTCGCTGCGGAAGAGCTTGAAGAACCAGATGGCCGCCAGGGCCTGGGTGAGAACGATCGTCATGTCGGCAGCGATGCCAAGTCGGGCGAGCGTGACCTGATCGATCAAGTTGGCCAGTGTGGCTGCGGGGTCCTCGGCCACGAATAACTCGCCACGAACGAAGAGAAACCCGACGAGTCCCGCCACAGCGAGCCCGAGGTAGAACACCCCCGTCCACCGGGCGGTTCTAATGAGCTTCGAAATGGCTATGTCCTCCGTTGTGGGCTGATTCGAGTATGGCAGACACCCGCATCGGCGCACCACATCCGCATATAGCGGCAGATACTGAGCGGTAGGTCGAGGCGTGCCCCGGAGGAGGCCCTAGTTGGTTGCATACGCCGTCCCGGTGCTGTACCCGGTGCCATGGTGTGCGTCAGCCAACGGAACTAGACGGGTCTAGACGGTGTTTCCCTCGACTACACCCGGTCACCAAAAACTACGGGGTTGTTGCGGAGCATCGAGCCACGCATATCACTCAGTCTCGGACCAGAACGAGTACACCCGTCAACCGCCCAAATCGGACTTGTGGGCGGTTGTGCTGTCGCAGAGGGGTGTTGCGCCTTTAGAGCGAGCCGAGGATGTAAGAGGCTGCTGCTTCAGGGTGGTGGAATAGGAGGTGGCCGACTCCCTCAAGGCGGTCTGGGATTTGTGAGCGGCTCGCAGCGAGTTCGGCTGTTATGCCGTGAAAGACAGGGTGCGATGCGCTGCCGTAGGCGAATCGAAGGTTTGTCTGGCAGCCTGCTACTGCCTCTAGATCGAAGTGCTCTCGGGTGATGGGCAGGTCACCTCGGATAAACGCTTCAGCGTTCTCATCGGCTCGTTGGGCGAACCACTCCCGTCCAATGGGTGGGGTGAACAAGCTTGAAACGTCGGTGAGGGAACTGGCTGCTGCTCGTCCTAAGGCATCGACTGCGCCGATCCAGTCGCCTGGATGTGAGTCAAGATGTTGCTCGACTGATGATGCGCCTTGGTCCTCGAGCTTCCTTCCGTCGTCGGTCATCTGAAAGATGCCAGGTTCGAAGCAGAGGACATTCCTCACCAGGTCAGGGTGGCGGAGCGCCAGCCTGAGGGCGACGATCCCACCGGCGCTGGCTCCCAGAACCGTCACCTCCTCCAGTCCAAGGCTGGTGATCAGGTCAGCAGCGTCGTCGGCATGGCGAGCCGAGTCGGATGGCCACCCCTCCCGTCCGCTACGCCGGGTGCCGCGACGGTCGTAGGTAACAACCCTGCAGTCTGATGAAAGACGATCGGCGATGCCCCGATATATCTCGGCGTCCTCGTCGGCAGCACCGATCAACAACACCGCCGGACCTGAACCCTGCTCCTCGACGTACAGGACGGTGGCCCCGACTGAAACCTGGCGACGAGCCGGCTCCCGGCCATCCAGCAGGGCGTCGGGATTCGGATCAGAAGTATCCACCCCATCCACACTACGTCACCCCGCACACAACGGCTGCGATCGGGCGGTCGGTTCGGGCGTGTCCCGGAAGAGCCCTCAGTGGTTGAACACGGCGTCCACGTGTGCATCTTGTGTCGAATCGTTCACGGAATCGCCTGGCTCGTAGAATGCCCGAGGTACGTAGTACGTTGTACGAGGTATCAGTACCGCCGGGCTACCAATGCCCGACGAGTTGGAGAGGTGGCCGAGCGGTCGAAGGCGCTCGCCTGCTAAGCGAGTAGGGGGTTTTAAGCCTCCTCGAGGGTTCAAATCCCTCCCTCTCCGCCATGAGGGCCCGCCGAATGGGGGGCCCTCATTTTTCTCGGCAATGCTATGTATCGAAAACACACCATTGCATTGCGCAGAAACCTCAGGAGTTGGCCCACTCCGCCACGAGGTCTCCCAACACTGATAGCGGCACCGGGCCCGAACCGAGCACGACGTCGTGGAAATCCCTGATATCGAAGCGGTCACCCATCGCTAGGCGTGCATCGTCTCGCAGGCGGATGATCTCGCGCTGGCCGATCTTGTAGGCGAGAGCCTGGCCAGGCCAGGCTATGTAGCGGTCGACCTCGTTGGTGATGTTGTTCGGTGCCTGCGGCGAGTTCTCTATCAGGTAGTCGATTGCTTCCCGTCTGCTCCAGCCGAGGGCGTGGAGCCCCGTGTCGACGACCAACCGGCAGGCCCGCCACGAGTCGAACGACAGGATCCCGAGCCGGGCGATGTCGCCCGAGTACAACCCCATCTCGTCAGAGAGTCGCTCCGTGTAGAGGCCCCATCCCTCTCCGTAGGCCGTGATCCAGGCATGCCGCCTGAACTCCGGGATACCCTCGAGTTCCTGGGCGATGGCGACCTGCAGATGGTGGCCGGGGATGCTCTCATGGAACGCCAGCACCTCAGACTCGAACGTAGTTCTCGTGGTCGGCTCCGACACGTTGATGTAGTAGGTCCCCGGCCTGCTTCCATCCGCGGCCGGCTGCAGGTAGTAGGCGATCGTGGCGTCCTGTGCGGCAACGTCCGGGATATCGACCACGATGCAGTCCGCCGCCGGGAGGCGCCCGAACCAATCGGGAATGGCCTCCTTCGCTCTGGCCAGTGCCCGCGCTGCCCCATTGCGCACCTCGCCGGCGTCTTTGAATCGCAGGTCAGGATCGC
The DNA here is from genome assembly GCA_029210695.1 of Acidimicrobiia bacterium. Classification (NCBI taxonomy): domain Bacteria; kingdom Bacillati; phylum Actinomycetota; class Acidimicrobiia; species Acidimicrobiia bacterium. The sequence continues at coordinate 29,691 of JARGFH010000024.1, read as the reverse complement.
TGCGCAGGCGCCCGAAGATCTCTTGGAGGTCGGTTGTTCCCAGAACCCGGCCGCCCAAGCCCCGGTATTCGTCGGCGAGCGACTCGACGGTCTCGAGTCCGATCCGGTGAACCTCCATCGGAGTCAGGTCCAGCGTGGTGTGGCGGGCGATCGCTCGCCTGTATACCTCCTCACCGTCGGGAAGCCAGGCCACACCAACCTTCTCCTGCGGTCGAGCCTTCTCGAGCACCTCATCTGCGAGGGCGTCCCGGTATCGCCGGTAGGCGGGGCGGATCTCTTGCTCGACCACCCCTGCTAGTTCCGATCGCCACGACCGTTCGGCCGACTCGTCGAATGCCGCAGGAGAGCACACACCCATGAACAGGTCCGTTTCGATCGGAGTGGCCAGGTAGCCGTCGATCTGTTCGATGGTCCGCTCTACGGCAACTGCAGGCGGTGTCCGGTCTCTCGCAATTCCCTGTCGCAGCCGTTTGATCGTGTCGTCGAACATCCCACCGATCTTCTGATACTTCCCGACCAGTGCCCGGGCGTGTTCCGGATCCAAGATCGGGAATTGCGGCGCGACGCTCTGGAGGTTGACGTGGAAACCCATCACCGAACTGACGGTCGTTTCCGCATATCGTGAACGGAGTTCAGCAGCCTGAGCAGCCGCCTCTTGAATGAGCACAGCCCGCGAAACGCGCTCATCCTCTGTCAGAGAAGTTGGATCGAGGCGTTCGGCCTCGGCGGCGAAGCCCTCCAGGGCGCCGATGGAGGTGTCCTCCGCTGCCCGGGTGACGTCCTCCATCTGGTCGTCGAATCGGTGATCTCCGTTGAGCAGAGCCGTGGTGGGGTTGGTGGCGCTGACGTGATCCCAGTAACGCCGGGCGAGATCCACGAGGACCTCCGACCGGCTAGGCACTTCCTGCCGCCCACCCGTTGACGAGGTCCGACAGCGCCGGCAGTGGCAGCGCACCGGAACCCAACACCGTGTCGTGGAATCCCTTTATGTCGAATCGGGCGCCCATGGTGACTTCGGCTTGCTCCCTGATCTTGACGATCTCTTTGCGACCGATCATGTAGGCGAGGGCCTGGCCGGGTACGCCGATGTAGCGGTCGACCTCGTTGGTGATCGAGGTGATGCTGGTGGGGATGTTGGCGGCCATGTAGTCGATCGCCTGGCGCCGACTCCATCCAAGGGCATGCATCCCGGTGTCCACAACCAGGCGTGAGGCTCGCAATGAATCGGCGGACAGCATGCCGATCCTTTGGAGCGGACCTCCGTACATCCCCATCTCGTCCGAAAGACGCTCCGTATAGAGGCCCCATCCTTCGGCGTACGCCGTCACGATGCTGTGCTTGCGGAACTCGGGTATGTCGTCGAGTTCCTGGGCGATGGCCAATTGCAGGTGATGTCCGGGGATGCCTTCGTGAAAGACGGTGGCCTCCAGTTCGTATTTCGTCCATGAGGTCGGATCCGCGACGTTCATGAAGAAGATCCCGGGACGGCTCCCGTCCTGTGCGGGCGGGAAGTAGAACGCCTCGGGACCCTGCGTCACCGTCGAGACGAGGCAGTCGGCCTTGGGGAGCCGTCCGAACCAGTCGCCCATGGTCGATTTCGCCTTGGCAAACGCCTCCTGCGACGCCGTCAGCACCTCGTCGGCGGTCTGGTAGCGGAGTTCCGGATCGTCTTTGAGCTTCGAATAGATCGTCTGGAGGTCATCTGTCCCGAATACGATCGCGCCGAGTTCCCGGTACTCGTCTTCGAGCGAAGCGATTGTGTCGAGCCCAATCTGGTGGATCTCTTCCGGGCTCAGATCGACCGAGGTGTAGCTACGGATGGCTGCCCGGTAGGTTGCATCCCCGCCCGCCAGCCATGTGATCCCGACCTTGTCTTCCGATCGGGCGCTCGGGAGGACTTCCTCGGCCAGCACTCGCCGCAACTCGGCGAAGCCCGGTCGAATCTGTGTCGCAACCTGCTCGGCGAGCCGTTGCCGCCAGACGGCAGTTGCGGCGGAATCAAAGGCTTCGGGGGCGCGGACGGCCGCGACCAGCGGATCAAATTCGATCGGGCTTGCCAGGTGGTCGTCCAATTGGGCGATGACCTTCTCCGCCATCAACGCCGGCGGGGAGTGATGGGCGGCGACTCCCTGCTGAAGGCGCTCCGCCCATTGGCGCATAGCCCGACCCATCTTCTCGTACTTGGCCACCAGTGCCTCGGCATGCCCAGGTTCGACGATCGGGAACTGGGCGGCCGCGACGGGGACCATCACATGAGCGCTCATCGCCGGATTGGCGTCGAGTTCCGCCTGGCGGGTTGCCATCAAGTCTGCGGTGGTGCGAGCCTCAAATATCAACACCTTGCGGCTGAGGCCTTCCTGTGGCGACAGGCTGGTGGGATCGATTGCCTCCGCCCGGTCGGCGAACGACCTGAGTTCGGCAATGATCGCATCCTCGGCTTCGAGCGAGAGGTCTTCCATCTGATCGTCGTAACGATGATCCCCGAGCATCAGCGCCGTGGTAGGGGAGCGTCGCAGGTATGCCTCGAAGTACTCTTCTCCGAGTTGGTGGAGTTCCTCGTGCATGGCCTGCCCTTCGTCATTGGTGTCGTGGAGCCTATACGGGCTTTCCGAACCTTCTGCCGGCGACTACCTTTGGGTCGATACCAGCGCCCGTAGCTCAATTTGGATAGAGCGTCTGACTACGGATCAGAAGGTTGGGGGTTCGAGTCCCTCCGGGCGTGCCAGGCAAATCTGGCTTCTACCAGGGGAAATGCCATAAGATGGCCCCGCTTCGAGCGGGGCTATCTTGCCTTCGCACTAGCGATGTATGTCGAATGTATGTAAAGTCGGCTGATGCATTGGAAACAGACGGGCCACCCAACCGTCCAAAAGCAGCGCGAACGATGGGTTGTGCGCGTTCCTGGCATCGACACTGAGACCGGACGACGTCAACCACGACAGCTCGGCACCTTCAGGTCCCGCCGCGCAGCGCAATCGGCAGCCACATCTTTCGCAGCGTCAGGCGACATCGCGTCTGATCGGGGGACCGTTGCTCGCCTCGTAGATCGGTGGGTAGCCGGCAAGATCGACGTGTCGAACAAGACACGGCAGCAGTACCAATGGGCGGCTGGCCACATCAAGACCGGCCTGGGTGGGATCCGTGCCGACAACCTTGAAAGAGACGACATCGCGCGATGGCTTGAGGGTCTCGCGGCAGAAGGTCGGTTTTCGCGTCGCAGCATCCAGATCATCCGAATGGTGTTGCGAGCTGCCCTCGACGACGCGGTGGCCATGGGAGAGCTTCGTCGCAATCCAGCTGCTCGTGTGGCAATGCCACGACAAGTGTCCAAACCTGCTCCCGAACGAGACACTGAGGTGTGGACTGAATCCCAGATTCAGCGTTTCCTCCAGACAATCAGGGGACACCGCTGGGAAGGGCCTCTCCGGTTGGCAGTGCTTTACGGCCTTCGACGAAGCGAGCTTCTCGGCCTGCGATGGGCTGCGGTAAGCCTGAGAAAGGGAGCAGTCCGCATTGAACGTGGAGTGGTCGACGTGGCTGGTCGGCCGGAGTGGAGCGACGGCAAGAATGAGCGGTCTCGCCGAACGATCCCGATCGACGACGAGACAGCCGCCGCCCTGACTGGTCATCGAAGGCTCCAGGCGATGGAACGGCTGGCCGCCGGGCCTCAGTGGGAAGACAACGACCTGGTCTTAGCGACAAGGGCTGGCCGTGTCGTGTCGCCCCGCAACTTCGACACGACCTTTGCTCGACTGGTTGCTAAGGCGGATGTCCCGCGGCTGTCATCGCATGGACTTCGGCACACCGCCGCAACACACATGGTCCGCCACGCCTCAGACATCGGAGAGATCAGAGCAGCAGCCGACATTCTCGGGCATAGTCCCGACATGCTGATGAAGACCTACGCACATGTCCTCCCCGAATCCGCGCGGACCGTCACCGAGAAGATCGCCAAACGAGGTTCCACCCGACCTTCCGGCTAGCCCGGCCTGCTCATGCTGTCGAAGGTCTGGGAGAAGTAGTCCGGGTGGAGGCCGCAACTGGCTGCTTCTGGGTGGGCAGCCAGCGCTCCAGGTACTCGCCGAGGGTGATCTTCTCCGGTGGCCGGTATTCGCCGTCGTGGTGGCGCTTGACCAGGTCGGCCAGTAGGCGCTCGGCTTCCTTGCGGGTCGAGCCGGCGGCGTGCCAGCGGTGCTTTCCTTTGCCGGTCCCCGGGTCGATCCCTTCGTAGATGACCGCGTAGTAGCGGTTGCCCTTCTTTGCGACGTGTCCTCTCATCCTGTTTCTCCCGCTGACGTACGGTCTTGGTTCGTCTTGCCTGATGTCGTTTCGTCCGCTTCGGGCTCCACGGCCGGGTTGTGTCCTTTGATGTAGGTGAAGTCTTCGTCGCCGGTGTGTTCGGCGATGAACCCTCGGATGCCGACCTGGCGGAGGTGGTCGACGATCCGGCCGAGTTCGTCGATGTTCTTGTCGAAGCTGTCGCTGTGTTCGTCGAGGATGGCGAGGAGTAGCTCTTTGCGGCGTTCCCGGTAGCTCCACTGTTTCGCTGGGCTAGTGATGCCGGTGATCTTCTCCACGGTCTTTTCGGCTGCGGTGGGGTCGGCGATGCCGAGCTGGCGGAGCCGCTCGTAGACCGGCCCGAGCTGTTGGGGTTGTCCGAGGAGCCAGGTGTACAGCTCGTCGACGGGTCGGGTCGTGGATTTCATGGCCCGGTGGTCGCCGGGTGGGGGGAGGAGGAACCAGACCATGGGCAGGTCGAAAACCATGGCGAAGATCAGCAGCTCGTGGGCATCGAACTCTCGGCGCCGTTCCCCGTCCCAGGCCCGCTCAATGGAGGAGACCCCGGCTTGGGTGAGCCGCTGGCCGAGGTAGCGCTCGAGTCGGTCGGCGAGTTCTTCTTGGGTCCACCCGCGGAGTTGGCGGGCTTCGCGGATGTTGTAGGCGACCACCTGGTTGAGGTCGATGTCATCGGGTGCCGGCGGGTTGGGCTGTGGGGTCATCACCGAAGGATACACAACTTGTGACTTGTGGTGGTAGTGCGTCAACATTCTGATATGATACTACCTGTGAGCAGTGTGAGCAAAGGGTATAACTTGTGTCTGGTGAAGGGGTTCCAGTTCTTCTGACGGTGGAGGAAGCCGCCGTGCTGCTGCGGATCGGGCGGACCAAAGCGTATGCGATGGCGAGAGAGTGGCGGGAGACCGATGGCCGTTCGGGTCTGCCGGTAGTTGACCTCGGTCATGTGTTGCGGGTGCCACGGCGGGCGCTCGAGGAGCTCATTGGGGCCGAACTGACCGACGTCGAACGTCCCACCCGAGCCGAGGAAACCAAGGACGCCGCACTGCCGGCCGAACCACTGAAGCCACCGGCCACCAAACCCGCCGAGGCGACCCCACGAAACAGTCGTCGCCAGAACCGCACCGCCAGCCAGCTCGACTTTTTCGACTCGCAGCCCAGGTCCACCTGAGGACGGAGATCCCATGTCCACCCAGCCACGATCCCAAGCTTTTCAGGACAGACGGGTGCACACCTGCGGTGACACGGTAAGTGGAGGCCTGTCGTGACGGTGCGGGTGACCACGTTGAAGGGCGCGGGGGCGGGCCGGTACTACACCGAGCACCTGCCCTCCTACTACCTCAGTGATGAGGAGCCTCCGGGCCGCTGGTGGGGCCAGGGCGCGGATCGCCTAGGCCTCCAGGGCGTGGTCGACTCGGATGCCTTCCTGGCGGTGATGGCCGGACACGATCCGACGACCGAACGGGATCTGGGGCGCCGGTTCGGGGACGGGTCGGTGCGGGGGTACGACGCCACGTTTTCGGCGCCCAAGTCGGTGTCGGTCCTGTTCGGGCTCGGCGATCCGGACGTGCGCGAGCAGGTGGTCGAAGCCCACGAGTGTGCGGTGCAGGCGGTGCTGGGCTGGATCGAGGCCCACGCCCACACCCGGATGCGCGTCCAGGGCCACATCATGTGCGTGGATGCCGAGGGGGTTGTGGTCGGGGTGTTTCGACAGCACACCAGCCGCAAGCTCGACCCCCAGCTGCACACCCACGCGGTGATCGCCAACCGGGTTATGGCAGCCGACGGCCGCTGGCTGGCCCTGGACGCCCGCACCATCAAGCTCGACCAACGCACCCTTTCGGCGCTGTATCACGCCAACCTGCGAGCAGAGCTGACCCGCCGCCTCGGCGTCCGCTGGCAGCCACCCGAGCACGGCATCGCCGAGATCTCCGACTTCGATGCCGACGTGCTGGCCGAGTTGTCCCAACGCACCAACGATGTGCAACGCCGCTTGGATGAGAAGCTCGGCCGGTTTCGCACGGATTTGGGGAGAGACCCGACCGCCTGCGAGCGCTGGAAGTTGGAGCGGGAGGCAGCCGTGGACAGCCGGCCCGCCAAACCTCATGGCCCCACCCCGGCCGAGTTGCGCCGAGAATGGCAGGAGCGGGTCCGGGGGTTGGGTCACGACCCGGAGAGGCTGGTCGAGGGCGTGGTCGGCCACCAGCACCGTCTCGAGGGTATCGACTCCGAAGCGGCCGTCCTGCTGGCCGAAAACGCGTTGGTCTCGCTGGCTGAGCGCCAGTCGACGTGGCGGCCAGCCGAACTGGTCCGAGAACTGGCCGGGGCCGTGCCCACCACCGTCGCCGTCGACTCCGAGCAGCTGACTGAGTTCCTGCAGCGACTCGCCGACCAGGCGGCCCCGGCCCGCTGTGTGGACATCTCTCGACCCGTGCCGACCGGAATGGCGCTTCGACGCGACGGCAGACCTATCACCGAATCCGCGGCAGATCGGGCGCTCACCACCAGGGCCATCCTCGACGAGGAAGAACAGCTGATCGCCTGGGCTCAACTCCGGAAAAACCAAGGTGCGACCAGGACGCGACCGCGCCCTGCCCGCTTCGTCGGGGACCTCACACCAGCACAGGAGACAGCCGTAGCCGCCGTCGCCGGCGATGCCGGTTTGGAGCTCATCGTCGGCCCTGCCGGCACCGGCAAAACCACCATGCTCGCCGCCGCAGTGCTCAACCTCGCCGCCCAGGGCCGTCTGGCTTTCGGGGTGGCACCGACCGCAGCCGCGGCCGAAGTGTTGGCCACCGAGACCGCGATGTCATCCGACACGATCGACAAGCTGCTCATCGAGCATCGTGATCCGACCCGGCCACCCCAACCTGGCTACGACCTCCCGGCCGGAAGCACGGTGATCGTCGACGAAGCCGGAACCGCAGCCACTCCCAAGCTGGCCGAGCTCGCCCGGCTCGCCGACCAACAGGGCTGGCGGGTCGTGTTGGTTGGGGACCCTCGCCAGTTCTCAGCGGTGGGACGAGGTGGCATGTTCGGCCACCTCGTCGACAGCCTGGGGGCAGTGGAACTCGACCGGGTCCACCGCTTCCGTCACCATTGGGAGAGACAAGCCAGCTTGCGTCTCCGTGCCGGAGACCCGGGCGTGCTCGCCGAATACGAGGCGCGGGGGCGCCTCCACGGCGGCACCCTCAAACAGGTGGAGACCGACATCATCGCCGCGTGGGAACAGGCCCGCCACCGGGGCGAGACCGTTGCGCTGATGGCCAACAGCACCGACACCGTCGCCCGGCTCAATGGGCTCGCCCAACACACCCGCATCATGACCAGGGAGCTCGACACCGGCGCACCCTCGATGCGAGTCGGCGACGAGTGGATACTGGTCGGCGATGAGGTGGTCACCCGCCGCAACGACCGAACACTGCGCACCGATCAAGGGCTCATGGTCAAGAATCGCGATCACTGGACCGTCACTGAAGTCCATCGTGATCACAGCGTCACCCTCACCGGCCGCACAGGCACAATCCAGCTCCCAGCCGAGTACGTGGCCGGGGATCTCGAACTCGGCTACGCCCAGACCAGCCACGCCACCCAAGGACGAACCGTTGACACCGCCCTCCTCCTGGTGGACACCCCAACCGACATCCGCGGTGTCTACACGCCCATGACCCGAGGACGAGACAGCAATCATGCCTACGTCGTCGTCGAAGACAACCAGACCGCCCACGATGTGCTCACCCAGGCCCTCACCCGCGACTGGATCGACCAACCGGCGGTCGCTCGGAGAGCGAAGCTTGGCCCACGCCCCTCTCGGCAGCTGAACCACCTCGAACCGGGTGAAGAAGATGAACTCGACCGACTCGAGCGCCATGTCTGGAGGCTCATCGACGAACGCCGAGCACGGACCCGAGAGGCGGGACGCACCGCTGCACGTGGCCTCGGTCTGGTCATCGACTGATGCCCCGCCATCGCCTCCGGCCGAGTGCATTACCTGTCCGAAGTCAGTGAGGTTGCACCATCCTCTATCGTGATGGTCGCGAAAACAATAGGGGTTCCATGGCCGAGGCGAGCGAACAGATCAATAACCACGCCGGTTTCATCTGGTCGGTGGCCGACCTACTGCGCGGCGACTACAAGCAATCCGAGTACGGCCGGGTGATCCTTCCGCTCACGGTGCTGCGCCGGCTCGACTGCGTGCTCGATCCCGTGAAGGCGGCGATGCTCGCAAAGCATGAGCAGGTGAAGGGCAAGGTAGGCAACTTCGGTCCGCTCCTCGACAAGCTCACCGACATCAGGGATCTGTGGAACATCTCCCCGTTCGACTTCCCCAGGCTGTTGGACGACCCCGACCACATTGCCGACAACCTTCGCGCATACATCCACGGATTCTCGCCCGAGATCCGCGACATCATCGACAAGTTCGATCTCGCCGCCCAGATCACCCGACTCGATAAGGCCAACCTCCTCTACCTGGTCGTCTCCAAGTTCGCCGAGATCGACCTCCACCCTGACAAGGTCTCCAACATCGAGATGGGCTACCTCTACGAGGAGCTGATCCGCCGATTCTCCGAGCTCTCCAACGAGACCGCCGGTGAGCACTTCACCCCCCGCGAAGTGATCCGCCTCATGGTGAGCCTGCTGTTCATCGAAGACGACAAGCTCCTGTCGAAGCCCGGTGTGGTCAAGACCATCTTCGACCCCGCCTGCGGCACCGGCGGGATGCTCTCGGTTGCCGAGGACTACCTGCGCCGCCACAATCCGCAGGCAACGCTGAAGGTGTTCGGCCAGGAACTCAACGCCGAGACCTACGCCGTCTGCCGATCCGACATGATGCTGAAAGGCCAGGACGCCTCCAACATCGTCTACGGAAACTCCTTCTCGGAGGACGGTCACCAGGGGCGCCACTTCGACTACCTACTAGCTAACCCGCCCTTCGGCGTCGAGTGGAAGAAGGTGCAGAAGGAGATCAAGGGCGAACACCAGACCAGAGGCTTCGCGGGACGGTTCGGAGCGGGGCTGCCGCCGATCAACGACGGCAGCCTGCTCTTCATCCAGCACATGATCTCCAAGATGAAGCCGGCGTCGGAAGGTGGGTCCCGGCTGGCGATCGTCTTCAACGGCTCACCCCTGTTCACCGGCGCCGCCCAATCCGGCCCCTCGGAGATCCGGCGGTGGATCATCGAAAACGACTGGTTGGAAGCGGTGGTCGCCCTGCCCGACCAGTTGTTCTACAACACCGGGATCTCCACCTACTTCTGGATCGTCACCAACCGCAAGGCCCCAGAACGGCGGGGCAAGGTCCAACTCGTCGACGCTCGGGAGCTGTGGACCAAGATGCGCAAGAGCCTCGGCGAGAAGCGCAAGCAGCTCTCCGACGAACAGATCGCCGAGATCGTGCGCCTCTACGGCGACTTCGAGGAGAGCGACCAGGTCAAGATCCTCCCCAACGAAGCGTTCGGGTTCCTCCGCATAGCCGTCGAACGTCCGCTCGACGGCGAGGTCGACTCGAAGGGACAGCCGAAGTCCGACCCAAGCCTGAGGGACAACGAGAACGTTCCTCTCCCCAACGGCAAGGTCTCGTACGAGCCCGACCCCACCGAACGCATGGCCACGCCGGAGTATCGGAAGGCGATCGCCGCGTACATGGAAGCCGAGGTGCTGCCATTCGTCCCCGACGCCTGGGTCGATCACGCCAAGACCAAGATCGGCTACGAGATCCCCCTCACCCGCCACTTCTACCGGTACCAGCCACCAAGACCACTGGAGGAGATCGACGCAGAGATCAAAGCGCTGGAGAAGGAGATCCAGGAGTTGTTGGCCGAGGTGACGGAGTGACCTGGCAGCGAAGGCGCCTCAAGCACCTCGCAGCCATTCGCGTCAGCAACGTGGACAAGAAGGCAGCGAACGACGAGATCCCGGTTCGGCTTGTCAACTACACGGATGTCTACTACCACGATCGGCTGTCGCCGGACATGGGACTCATGAGCGCATCGGCCTCAGCGGGCCAGGCGGCAGCGTTTCGTCTGTACGAGGGCGACGTGGTGATCACCAAGGACTCGGAGACACCGGACGACATCGGCGTAGCGTCCTTCGTGGATCAAGCTGCTGATGACATGGTGTGTGGCTATCATCTCGCTGTTCTGAGACCGTTAGCTGACGCGATTGACGGGCACTACCTGTTCTGGGCCATGTCCTCCGATGTTGCCCGCAAGCAGCTTTCCGCCGGAGCAACGGGTGTGACCCGGTTCGGACTCAGACTCGATGTGATCGGGTCCGTTGAGCTTCCTGCACCACCGCTGCATGCCCAACGGGCGATCGCCGACTTCCTCGACGCCGAGACAGCCCGAATCGACGCCCTCATCGCCAAAAAGCGTCGGATGATCGAACTGCTCGAAGAGCGCTGGGAGCGTCTTGTCCTTGATACAGTCTCAGGCAGGTGGCTCGGTTCTTCCGTTCGGTGGACCCTTGACGTTCCGCCAGGGTTTGGTGAGCTTCCAGACCATTGGCCAGTCCGGACCGTGTGGACCCTTTTCCGCAGCGGACGTGGCCGCGTCCTTAGCCACGAGGAAATTGCCGCGAACCCTGGTCCCTACCCGGTCTACAGCTCGCAGACCGCTAACGACGGTCGTATGGGTTCGATCGATAGTTTCGACTTTGACGGTGAATACCTGACATGGACGACGGACGGAGCGAATGCTGGCACAGTCTTTCACCGCACGGGAAAGTTCAATTGCACGAACGTGTGCGGCACTCTCCAAGCTAGCGAGGATCTGGACTATCGTTTTATGCGCCACGCTCTATCAGTGGCGACCCGATGGTTTGTCCGACAGGACATCAACCCCAAACTGATGAATGACGTGATGCTGAGTATTCGCGTTCCTGCTCCCAGGGTGGAGGTCCAACGACAAGCCGCCGACCGGATCGAATCAGAGGCAACGGCTCGAGCCGCGGTTTGGGGTCTCCTTGAAAATCAACTCGGCCTCCTGGCCGAGCGCCGGCAGGCGCTCATCACCGCCGCCGTGACCGGCGAACTCGATGTTGCCGAAAGTATCGCGGAGGAGGCGTCGTGACGAGGACCGTCCATCAGTTGAAGGTGACGCTCCGTCAGGTGAAGCCGCCGGTGTGGCGGCGGATCATCGTGGAGTCGGATCTGACCCTGGGGGAGTTGGCTCCGGTGTTGGAGGCGGCGATGGGGTGGCTGGGCGGCCACCTTCACGTCTTCGACGTCGGTGGCACCCGGTACGGGACGCCGGACCCTGATTGGGGGATGGACGATCTCGACGAGAACCGGTTCCGGCTCGGCGAGGTGCTTCCCAAGGTCGGGATGAAGATGCGGTGGGAATACGACTTCGGGGATGGATGGGAGCACGACGTGCTGGTCGAAGCGATCAGCATTCCCGAGCGTGGAGTCGAGTACCCGCTGTGCCTGGCCGGTCGGCGAGCATGTCCACCCGAGGACTGTGGTGGTCCGTGGGGATATGCAGATCTGCTGGATGCGCTGGTCAACCCCGACCATGCCGAGCACGAGGAGCTGCGCGAGTGGGCGCCGCTCGACTTCGACCCTGCCTTCTTCGATATCGAGGAGACGACCGAGGACATGCGTTCGCCCCGGCCCGTCGAAGGCTGGTGACGTCGAGAGCCTGATTGGGTGCGCGACGGGACCTTTACAGATCTCGGCGAGTCAACGCACGACCATAACGATAACGCCATTCTGTGTAATGGTCAGCTACTGTGTCCCTGTGAACACCGAGCGGTATGTTCAGACCATGTACGGACGAGTACGTCGGGTTCCCGGCAAGGGCTACTTCGCGTACTACCCGAACCAGCTTCCCGAATCCGTTGACCTGTCTCCAAGCACAGTCGGGTTGCTCGCCGACGCCGAGGCAGCCCTGGGGCGACTGGCCGGAGCAGGGCGTCTGCTGCCCAATCCACATCTTCTCATCCGACCGTACCTGCTTCGGGAGGCGTTGGCGTCGACTCGCATCGAGGGGACACGAGCCTCCCTGGTCGGTGTCCTTGAAGCCGAGGCGGGCGGTGCGGCTTATGGGCCGGATGTCGAGGAGGTGGTCAATTACGTCCGAGCGATGGAACAGGGTCTCTCTCGCCTCGCAGAACTGCCGTTCAGTCTTCGCCTGGTGCGCGAGATGCACGCGATCCTCCTGGATGGAGTGCGCGGAAGGGACCGTCGGCCGGGCGAGCTTCGAACTAGCCAGAACTGGATTGGGCCGGCCGGTGCCACGATTGAGACGGCGTCGTTCGTGCCGCCACCACCGGAAGAGCTCAGTCCTCTTCTTTCCAACTGGGAACGGTTCGTCCACGAGAACCGCACCATCCCCGTGCTTGTGCAGAGCGGACTGGTGCACTACCAGTTCGAGACCATTCATCCGTTCCTCGATGGCAACGGACGACTTGGGAGGCTGGTGATCGTTTTCCATCTCGTACTTCGAGGGCGGCTACCGAGCCCATTGCTGTATCTGTCTCCGTATTTCGAGCGCAACCGGACCGAGTACTACGACATGCTTCAGGCGGTGCGAGAACGTGGTGACCTTGATGCATGGATCCGCTTCTACCTTCAGGGCGTCGAAACGCAGGCAAACGACGCGGTGGCGCGAGCCGAACTGCTCGCTGATCTCCGAGAGACCTACCGCGCTCGCGTGATGGAGTCGACCCGGAGCCAAGCTGTGGCCTTGGTTGACGTGTTGTTCGCTCACCCGATCCTCACCGCCCGACTTGTCGAGTCGAATGTCGACGTACGCCGGCCGACTGCCCTCAGGATGCTTGACCAACTCGTCGATATAGGGATCCTCAGTGAGATGGAGGCGGGACCGAGACGCCAGCGTCGCTTCATCGCGTCGGAAGTGATGACCGCGCTGGACGAGGACACGATATGAAACCGGACGAGGCGGCGTTCGAGTCGCACATCGCCGAATGGCTCGCCGACCATGGCGGCTACACCAACTGGAAGCTCGGCACCCAGTCCGACGACTTCGACGCCGGCCGGGGTCTCGACGCCGTCGAGTTGTTCGCCTTCATCGAGGACACCCAGCCCGGCGAGTGGGCCAAGGTGCTGAAGACCCACGCCGGTGACCCGGCTGCCGCTCGGGCCGGATTCCTCGACCGGCTCACCAAAGAGCTCGACGCCCGGGGCACGGTGGACGTGCTCCGCCACGCTCTGGTGTACGCCGGCCATGAGAAGGCCGAGTTCGCCCTTGCCTTCTTCCGTCCCGCCTCCGGGCTCAACCCGGTGCTCGCCAAGCGGTACGCAGCCAATCGGCTGACCGTCACCCGCCAGCTGCCGTACGAGTCGGGAACCAACAAGACCGTCGATCTCGGCTTGTTCGTCAACGGGATCCCGGTCGCCACCGCCGAGGTGAAGAACCATCTCACCGGCCAGACGGTCGACAACGCCAAGGCCCAGTATCGGACCGACCGCGATCCGAAGAACCTGACGCTGAGGCGGGCGCTGGTTCATTTCGCCGTCGACACGGAGCAGGTGTTCATGACCACCCGCCTCGACGGGGAGCGGACCGTCTTTCTTCCTTTCAACCGGGGTGACGGTCTCGGCGCCGGGAACCCGCCCAACCCGGCGGGGCACCGGAGCGCCTATCTGTGGGAGTCGGTGTGGCAGAAGGATGCCTGGCTCGACATCCTTGCCCGGTTCCTCCACGTCGAGCCCGCCGCCAAGGGTTCGAAGAAGCCGGCCACGATGATCTTCCCCCGCTTCCACCAGTGGGACGCGGTGCGGCAGTTGGAGGAAGCGGCACGGACCGAGGGCGCCGGTCATTCCTATCTGGTGCAGCATTCGGCCGGGTCGGGCAAGTCGAACACGATCGCCTGGCTGGCTCACCGGCTGTCTAGCCTGCACGCCGGGGACGTCAAGGTGTTCAACAAGGTGGTGGTGATCACCGACCGGGTGGTGCTCGACCGTCAGCTCCAGGACACCATCTACCAGTTCGAGCACGCCCACGGAGTGGTGCAGAAGATCGACATTGACTCCACCCAGCTCGCCGAGGCCCTCACCGGGGAGCAGGCCCGCATCATCATCACCACCCTGCAGAAGTTCCCGTTCGTTCTCGACAAGGTGGGGGCGCTACCGTCGCGCCGCTATGCCGTGATCATCGACGAGGCCCATTCCAGTCAGACCGGCGAAGCGGCCAAAGACTTGAAGAAGGTGCTCGGCGGCGCCGGCTCCGATGCGGAGACCGAACTGGCGCAGGCGGAGGCCGTCGAGGCGTCACTGACGGTTGAGGTCGGGGACCCTGCCGAGGAGGCGCTGCTGGCCGAGGTTACCGCCCGTGGCCAGCAGCCCAACCTGAGCTTTTTCGCCTTTACCGCCACCCCCAAGGGCCGGACCCTTGAGATGTTCGGCAGGCTCAACCCCGATACCGGCAAGCACGAGCCGTCCCATCTGTACTCGATGCGCCAGGCCATCGAAGAGGGGTTCATCTGGGACGTACTCGCCAACTACACCACTTACAAGACGTATTGGCGGATCGAGAAGGCGGTGGAGGACGACCCCAAATACGAGACCGATAAGGCCAAGGCAGCGATCGCCCGGTTCGTCGCTTTCCACGAGCACAACCTCGCCCAGAAGGCAGAGGTCATCATCGAGCACTACCGCCAGCACGTCCGCCCCAGGATGCGAGGGAAGGCCAAGGCGATGGTCGTCACCTCGTCACGGCTCCACGCCGTCCGCTACTCGCAGGCGCTCAAGAGGTACTGCAATGAGAACGGTCACGGCGACATCGGCGTGCTCGTCGCCTTCTCAGACTCGCTCACCGTCGATGGGGAGAAGGTCACCGAATCCAACCTCAACGGCTTCCCCGAAACCCAGACCACCCGCCGCTTCGACGAGGACGACAACCACATCCTCGTGGTCGCCGAGAAGTACCAGACCGGGTTCGATCAGCCCAAGCTCTACTCCATGTACGTCGACAAGGTCCTCACCGGGTTGGCGGCGGTGCAGACGCTTTCCCGGCTCAACCGCACCCACCCCGACAAAACCGGGACGTTCGTGCTCGACTTCCGCAACGAAGCCGAGGACATCCGCACATCCTTCGCCCCCTGGTACGTCCAGACCGTGGCGCCGCCCACCGACCCCCACCTGCTGTACAACACCCACGGCGAACTGGGCGGGTATGGGATCCTTCATCCCGAAGAAGTTCATACCGTCGTGACTCTGCTGCTCACCGACGCCTCGGCCAACCACGCCCGCATCCACGGGGCGTTGGCGCCGGCCATCGACCGGTTCCATCACGATCTCGACACCGACGAGCAGGACGCCTTCCGTGACGCCCTGCACCGGTTCATCCGCATCTACTCGTTCCTGTCCCAGGTAGTGTCGTTCGGTGACACCAAGCTCGAACGTGACTACCTCTTCGCCAGGGCGTTGGCCCCGTTCATCCGCGCCGACGCCGAACCCGGGGTAGATCTGGGCAGCCAGGTCGAGCTCACCCACCTGGCGTTGGAGAAGACCTCCGAAGGGTCGGCGTCGCTCGACCCCGATGTGGAGGGCGAGGTCGTGACCATCTTCAGTGGAGCCGGGAAGATCTACGCCCCGGACGAGGCACCGCTGTCGGAGATCATCGCCCAGATGAACGAGCGGTTCGGCACCCGCTTCACCGATGCCCAGGCCGTGCACACCAGAACGATCGTGGATGCCCTGGTCGCCGACGAGGACGTGCAAGGGGTGGCCTGGGCGAACGACGAGAAGGCGTTTGGGGAGGTCTACAGCGACTTCTTCCAGAACGCCATGATCGACATGGCCAAAGCCCACGAAGACTTCACCTACAAGCTGCTCGACGATCCGGAGCTATTCAGCAAGCTGATCGGTGCCACCCTGCCCGGCGCCTACGCCGCCGCCAAGGTGGCCAGCCAGCAATGGATCCCAATCGGCGACCTGCTTGCCGCCGGAGAGACGGCGTCGATCGAGTACAAGTCGACGCTCCGCACCCACGCCGATGGCGGGGAGGTTTTCAAGCCGCTCGAGACCGCTTCACTGAAGACGATCGCCGCATTCCTCAACTCGCCGTCCGGAGGCACTCTGCTGATCGGGGTTGCCGACGACGGCACGGTTGCGGGTCTTGATTCCGACTACGCCGGCCTCGCCAAGGAAGGCAAGGACGATGCCGACCTGTTCCAGCTCCACCTCACGCAGATCGTCCAGGCGTCGATGGGTGACGCTGCCGTAGCCAACGTATCCACCCAGATTCACACGATCGATGGCAAGGACCTGTGCCGGGTCCACGTCAAGCCGTCGGGCTTTCCGGTTGACGCCGAGGTGACCGTGGTCATGAACGGCCAGCACCTGAAGAAGACCGCCTTCTACGTGCGTCTCAACAACAAGACCCACGAATTCACCGACGCGGACGAGAAACAGAAGTACATCGCCCAACGCTGGGGAAAGGCGTGATACGACCGAACCTCGTCACGGGTGGGGTGTAGTTTGCCAAGTGACGGCTGGCGACCGCGAGAGGAGCGGACCATGGGTACCAAGGAGCGGGCTGACATGGCTGATCGGTTGCTCGGCAGGGGTATCTACGACTTGGTCGAGACCGCCCGCCTCGTTCGGCGCGATCCCGACACGATCGCTCGATGGATACGAGGGAAGCAGCCGCTCTACCCGGTAGCCGACACCAGGTTCCTCTCCTTCCTCGATGTGGTCAGCCTCCTTGTGGTCTCCGAGTTGGTTGAGCGAAAGGTTCCCAAGCGGGAAATCAGGGCTGGGGCCGACTACCTCGCCACGAAGCTGAAGACGAGCTACCCATTCGCACATGAAAAGCTGGCAACGGCCGGAGCAGCCTTCTTTGGCAAGGTTGGCGATTGGGTCGACGTTGGAAAGGGCGGACAAGGAGCTTTTGAGCTTGTGGTCCGTGACCTGCTCAGGCCCATCGAATACGGATCCGATCAACTTGCTGCGGTTTGGCGGCCGAGATCTGGTGTTTGGGTGAACCCCGCCGTCCAAGCCGGAGCACCGTGCATCGACGGCACTCGGGTACCGACGCGGGTCATCGCGGAACTCGCTGAGGCGGAAGAGGATCTCGAAGACATCGCCGAAGACCTCCACCTCGGCGTATCCGAAGTGGAGGCCGCACTTGAGTACGAACGGGCTGCGTGAGGAGAGACCAACGGCTCGGCGAAGGTCTCCGCGAATTCGGCTTTTTTTCGACGAGCAGCTCCCGTGGAGAGTGCCCGCAGCGCTGCGAGTCCTCGGCTACAACGCCAGCTGGGTAGGGCACGACGACGATGGGTCTCCCGTCCGGGGTTCCTCCGACGAGGATGTTCTTAGCCACGCGAGAAATACGGGCCAGGTTGTGGTGACGTCGAATCACGACATGATCCTGCTTTGCGCGGAACAAGAGGAATCGGTCATTTGGCTCGACCCTCGAGGGCGCCAGTTCAAGAGAGACGAGATGGTGGTGCTCGTGTTCCGGACGGCCGCTGAATGGGAGTCCCTCCTGGTGGCGGCGACCGAACCCGTGTGCGTCCGGGCCCTTCGAACAAAGAACGAGATCCTGCCCCTCGAGCGTGCCGCATACCTCGTGCAACAACGCATGCGACGGATCGCTGCGAGGAAGCGAAGGGAGGCACCCCCAAAGCCCCTTGGTCCGCTCTTGAGCTCGACGCAGGACCGGATTCAATGACGAGAGCAATTCGTCTGTGGCAAGGCCAGGTGTCCGTTGCTTCGCCGCGGCCACCGGCGGCCGCTGGCCTAGGATCAACGAAGTGACACTGCATCCTGATAACGCACAGCTGAGGCGACCCCTGCAGCCTGGTGAGAGTCACTCGGTGCTCACCATCGGATACGGCGGAGACACACTCGAGGGGTTCATCAAGCGGCTTGGCTCCGGCGGCGTCACCCACGTGGCCGATGTGCGCTCTATGCCCTATTCCCGTCATCGCCCTGAGTTCAATGGCCCTGAGCTTCAGTACGCCTTGAAGGCAGTCGACGTCGAGTACGTCTTCCTGGGGGCGGAGCTCGGTGGCCGACCCGATGATGCAGAATGCTATACGCCTGATGGACGGGTCGACTACGCAAGCGTGCGTGCGCGGGACTACTTCAAGAGCGGCCTGGAACGCGTTAGGCGGGGGGTGGAACGCTGCTACAAGGTCTGCTTGCTCTGCAGCGAAGGGCGTCCCGAAACCTGCCACAGAACAAAGCTGATTGGCGAAGCGCTCGTAGACACCTTCGGTTTTAACGTGGTCCATATCGAAGTCGATGGGTGTCTGACACCGCACGCCGAAGTGATGGAGCGGGTGAAGGGTGGCCAACAGACGTTCGAGTTCGATGACCGCGTCCACCATTCGGTTCAGCAATACTCAGGAGATGGAAGCCGTCGATGACCCAAGTCGACGCCATCTATACGATCGGTGTCTACGGCCACACCGAGCAGTCGTTCCTCGATCTCCTCGAGCGAAACTGCGTGGACATCGTGGTAGACGTCCGGCAACGGCGTGCTGTACGGGGATCGAGGTACGCCTTCGCCAATGCCTCTCGACTCGATGCGGCCCTATCTCGCGCTGGTGTGGCGGTCGTGTCGTGGAAGGATCTGGCCCCGTCTACCCGACTGCGTGACAAACAGAAGGAAGCAGACAAATCCACATCTCACACCAAAACAACCCGCGGCGAATTGGCCCCCGATTTCGTAGCTGGATACGAGAGAGAGGTACTTGCGCTCCAGGACCCGGGGGAACTGCTGGATCGTCTGGCGGACTATCGGCGGCCCGCCATCCTTTGCGTCGAGGGCTCTGCGCCCGCTTGCCATAGATCGTTGGCAGCGAGATGGTTGGCCGAGGGTGCAGGAGTGAAGGTGGTTGATCTGGAGGTTGAGTGAAGACGGTCATCGTCGGACGGACGCATATGGGCGTAGCGAGCGCGTGCGCAGGGGCGCTCTCACTGGACGATGGCCGCGGCCTCAGGCTTTTCAATGTCGCCGGCGAATACCCCATCCGCGACCACTACAGAGTCGGACAGGCTTGGGACATGGACGTCGAACCAAAGGAGCAGGTTCGGCCACCTCATGTCGAAGACGTTGTCGTCCACCGAGAGCGATACATTGGCGACATTGCTGATCTTCGTGGGTTAGTACTCGGGCTGGTGACACCATGGCAGGGGGAGCTGGACCATGTGTTCGAGAACACCCTCACGGTGGCGAACTCGAAGCTGTATGTGGGGCCTGGCGGCAGCCTCCCATCCCAGAGCACCCACTTCTGGTTGGCGGACCGGGAGCTTCGGTTCGACGCCGACGAAACGCGGTATGAGGCGGTGCTTGGGCAGCGTCGGACGATCAAGTATGTGGGGCTGGATGAACCCACACCAACGATTGTGCCGGGGGAATTAGTCCGACTCTCACTGGCGAGCTGGTACCAGGGCCGGTACCTACCCGAGGAACGGTGCTACCTGCAAGTATCGGGCTCGTTGGGCTGACAGGATTGAGCGCGGTGTCTTCTCCCGGTTCTCCGTGACGTTGCTTCGCTCGACCGATTCTTCTAACGGATCTTCTAACGGACAGGCCGTCACGAGGGGTTATCCACAGGCACGAGGCATCACACGGATTCCGCGAAAGCCCTGGTAGTGGGCACTATTGAGCACCAATGAAAACCAACCAGTACCCCCCGGAAGGAACTCATAACCCGAAGGTCGCGGGTTCAAATCCTGCCCCCGCTACCACATGCCTTGGCCAGCGGCTCGCCGGCCAGGGTTTCTACCGTGTCATGCGGGTCATGCGGTTCTTCCACCGGTGGTTCCGGGCCGAGCTTCGGCGGTGAGCCTCTCGAAGATGCGGGTTGCTTCGGCCTGAAGGCCGGGAAGCACGTGCTGTAGGTGTCAATCGTGAAGGCCAGGTTCCCGTGTCCGAGACGTTCTGACACCACTTTGATCGGCACTCCGGCTTTCGTGAGCAGGGTGCCGTGAGTAAGGCGAACATCGTGGGGTCGGTTTCTAGGAACGCCGGCCTTGGCGGCGATCCGTTCGAAGGTCTGGGAGATCGAATGGGATGGCCGGGCTTGCCGTCGCTGTGGTGAACACCCAGAGCTCGGATTCGATCCTGCCGCCTCCCGTTAGCCCCGACCCACCGGTAATGTTGTACCTTCCAGCTTTGTTCCCTCGCACCCTCCTGAGTCGTGTGTTCTGACCCGACTCGTCGCCTATGAATACCACTCCCGAACAACCGCCTTTGCTGACGAGCAGGCTCGTAGACAAGAGCCCGATCCACTACGCGTGGGTCGTGCTCGGCGCGTCCACCGTGGGCATGGCCCTGACCATCCCCGGCCAGACCGTTGGGGTATCGGTGTTCTTAGATTCGATCATCGCCGATCTGGGGCTGGGAAGGGCTGCAGTCTCGGGCGCCTATACCGCTGGGACTTTGATCGGCTCACTCGCATTGCCGTTCGTGGGCCGTCAGATCGACCGGGTCGGTCCTCGCCGCGCGGTGACAGTGATCGCCACCCTATTCGCACTGGCTTGCGCCTTTATGGGGTTGACGGTTGGTTTCATCACTCTGCTGGTCGGATTCACGCTCATTCGCGGGCTAGGCCAGGGTGCATTGGGGCTGGTCAGCATCCATTCGATCAACATCTGGTTTGTCCAACGTCGCGGCCTTGCCATCGGTCTCGCCGGACTCGGCTTTGCTGCTGCCACCGCGGTGGTCCCTTTGGGTCTCGACTCCCTGGTCTCGACGGTTGGATGGCGGTGGGCGTATGGGATCCTGGGACTGTTGGTGGCTGCCGTGATGCTTCCCGTCGGCGGCGGGCTTTTCCGCCACAGACCCGAGCGATACGGGCTGACCCCCGATCGTCATACTGGCCAAGCTGATGGCGTCAACAGCGCAGAGAACCATTTTCGGCTCGATGAGGCTCGGCGTACCATCACATTCTGGCTCTACGCGGTCGGTGGTTTCCTGACCGCAGGACTTGGGACCGGTCTGGTCTTTCACCACTTCTCGATCATGTCTCAAAACGGCGTTGCTCGGCCTACCGCCGCCCTCATGTTCATTGCATACGGGCTGATGCTGGCGGTAGCGAACCTGCTCACCGGCTATCTCATCGATCGGATGCCTCCAGCACGTTTTCTCAGCGTCACATTGGGGTTGATGGGTGTGGCGATGCTCGGCGCCGGAAGCGTTTCAACAGCGGGCGCTGTCGTGGTGTACGGAGTGGTTTTAGGTTCGATGCAGGGGACGAGCCAGGCAGTGCAGTCGACCGTTTATGGGCACTATTTCGGGCGGCTCCATTTCGGGTCGATCAAAGGGTTCGCCTCCATGATCACGGTGGGAGGGTCCGCCGCCGGACCGTTGCTGGTCGCCGTAGGCTACGATCTCGCCGGCAGCTACGAGCCCGTCCTCGCCCTCACTGCCATCCTTCCGATCGGGTTGGCCGCTCTTGCGCCGTTTCTCCGTCTGACGCGAGACGGCCGGGTCCGGTGAGCCTGCGTCCGGGCGGGAAGATCCCACCAGATCCGGGTCGGGCTTCTACAGCTCGAGGATGATGGGGATGATCACCGGTTTGCGGGAGGTTTCGGCTCGGAACACCCTGGAAGCCGCCTGCCTCACCGTGGCCTGTAGGTCTTTTCTATCAGGCGTCCTTGATGGTGACTTGTCGCTCAACGCGATCCGGATAGCGTCGGCTGCTTTGTCGAGTACAGAGGTGGGGTCGTCCATGAGGCCATGGCTGTCGAGGTCGGGCCCGTGGACCAGTTCCCCGGTCTCGTGGCTGATGGCGACAGTAACCACCACGACTCCTTCGTCGGCGAGATGTCCGCGGTCTCTGAGCACACCGCGTTGGACCTCTCCGAAGCCTGAGCCGTCGAGGTATACGTATCCGGCTTCGAAGGCCCGGCGTTGGACCGTGGTCTTACGGCCGTCGAGTGTGATCCGGTCGCCGTCTTCGAGGACTTCGACGAAGGGGATACCGACTCGTCGGGCGAGCTGGGCGTGTGCATGGAGGTGCCGATACTCGCCGTGGACCGGGACCATCGCTTTGGGTCGGATCACGTTGAGCATGGTCAACAGCTCGTCGCGGGCGGCGTGGCCGGAGACGTGGACGGGGGCGTTACGTCCGTGGAACACTTCAGCTCCGAGGCGGAGGAGCCGGCTGACAACATGGGACACCGCGGTCTCGTTGCCGGGGATGGGAGTGGCCGAGATGATCACCGTGTCCTCGTGGTCGATGTCGAGGAAGCGGTGCCGACCCTGGGCCATCAGGGAGAGGGCGGCGAAAGGCTCTCCCTGGCTGCCGGTCGTGATGAGCAGCTGTTCTTTCTCGGGCAGCTTGAGTAGGTCTTCGATGTCGACCATTCGTTTCTCGGGGATGCGGAGGATGCCGAGGTCCCGGGCGACGCCTGCGTTTCGTTGCATCGACCGGCCGAACAGGGCGATGCTGCGTCCGGTGTCGAGGCCGGCATCGGCGATCTGTTGCACTCGGTGGACATGGGAGCTGAAGCAGGCGGCTACGACCCGTCCCGGTGCGGCCCGGATTATGTCGGTGATGGGTTGGGCCAGGGAGCTTTCCGACGGGGTGAAGCCGGGGGATTCGGCGTTGGTCGAATCCGAAAGCAGCAGTCTGACTCCGCGGGTGCCGAGGGCGGCGAACATGGCCAGATCGGTGGGACGGCCGTCGATGGGGGTGGGGTCGAGTTTGAAGTCTCCGGAGTGGATGACGATTCCTTCTGGCGTGTCGAAGGCGATGCCTCTGGCGTCAGGGATTGAGTGGGTGACTGGTATCAGTTGGAACCGGAACGGCCCGTGCTGTTGCCACTTGAAACCGTCGACCGGACGCCAATCGGCTTTGACTCCGAGCTCTTCGACCCGCCCTGCTGCGATCTGGAGGGCGAGACTGGTCCCATAGACCGGGACGTTGATGTCGCCGAGGAAGTAGGCGAGGGCTCCCATATGGTCTTCGTGGCCGTGGGTGAGGATCACGCATTCGACGTCTTGGCGTCGTTTCACCAGCCACGACCAGTCCGGGAATACCAGGTCGACGCCGAGCATGTCCTCTTCGGGGAACATGAGTCCGACATCGATGAGACAGAGGTGGCCTTCGACCTCGACCGCGGCGCAGTTGCGGCCGATCTCGCCCAATCCACCAAGAAACGAGACACTGACGGTCACGGCAGGACTCCCGCGTCGGTGGCGATCTGTTGGAGCCGCCCGTCGTAGACCGGTGCCAGTTCGTTCCACGAGTAACGGGCCATCGCGGATTGCAGTCCTGGCGGTGGGAGGGGCTCGTTTAAGGCGATGGTCAACGTTTCGACCAGCCCACCGTCGGGGTAGAGCACGGTTTCGTGGTAGCCGGCGGCAATCAGCCCTGGATAGGAGAGACGATTGGGGAGTACCGGCCGGCAGCCGGCGGCGACGGCTTCGATCATCGAGATCCCGAAGAATTCCTGGAGAGCGGTGGACACGACCACGTCACAGCTGGCCACCAGCTTACGGTACAGGTCGAGGGTTGCCTCACCGTCGTGGACGATCCGATTACCGGCAACAGCGCGGATGCGGGTCAGGGCCGGCGGGGGTTGCGGCGGGCGAGGCCTGAGGAGGACGAACTCGAAATCGGCACCGGAGTCCAGGAGCTGTTCGACGGCGTCGGCGAAGGCGTCAGGGTACTTGTCATGGTCCCAGCGATGGTTCCAGAGGATGCGCGGCAGGCCGCTCCGATCGGCCCGGTCCTCGACCCAGGACAGGTCGATCCCAACCGGGAGCACCTCGCTACGGGCGGCGACTTGATCGATGAGATGCTCATGGGTCAGATCCGGGAAATCGTGGAGTAGGCGGGGTAGCCGGTCGAAGAAGACGTTGCGGTGGTATTCGGAGTTGAACAGGATCCGGTCGGCGGCGTACGCGGACAGCCAGTTGGTCAACGCATAGGAGAGGTCAGGCTCGGTACCGGCGGGTGTGGGGTAGGTGAGCCGGGACTCGTGGAAGTAGGGGACGGCGGGCGGGTGGCCGATGTGGGGGTGGGCGAAGTTGCGGAACTGGGCCAGGTCGATCATGTCCGAGACCAGGGCCAGGTCCGGGTCCCATCCCTCCAGCTCGGCAAGGGATCGGGCCAGGGTGAGAGCTGATCCTCGCATCCGCCACTTTCACCATCTTCCAGGATGGGTGACCACCCGAACCTCGTGACCGGAGTGGGCGGCATACCCCTCCGCCCACGCCTCATGCGATCCGTCGAAATAGGGGTTGACCAGGACGATCCTCACCGGTGTGTCGCCCACGCCGGCGGGGAGTCTGTCATGGCCAGGTTCATGAAGATGCCGACCGTATCGAGTAGGAACGGTTCCACCGGGCGGCCTTCCCACCTCGACATTCACGTCGGCCCGGGCGGTGCGGATCAGGATCGGAGTTCCGGCATGGCGGGCACTCTCGATCTCGTACTCCTGTTTCGGGTCAGGGGCGAGGCTGATCAGCACCAGCATCCCGTCACAGGCGGCCACGTGATGGCCGACCATCCTTCTCCAGCCGTCGGCGTCCTGGCCCGGTCTGGTTGGTACCGGTCCGATCGGAGGATCAGAGCCGACCACCTCATCGGCCGCCGCTTCGACTTCGAGGCGGTGGGGATGGGGGGTGGAAAGATAGAGATAGCGGCTCATCGGGCCCGATATCGGGAGTGGAGCCGATCAGCGAGGACACAGAGGTCGGCCGACCCTTCTACTGACTGCCAGGCCGGCGGGATGGCGTTGTGACCGAGGTGGGCGCCGGCCAACGCTCCGGTCATGGCGGCGATGGTGTCGGTGTCGCCGCCGAGGCCGACCGCGCTCTTGACCGCTTCGGAGAAGGAGTCGGGCGAGCTGAGGAAGCAGCCGAGTGCGGTCACCACCGAGGCGTGGGCGGCGATACCAGTGCCGAGGACTTCGGCCAGCTCGCCGGCGTCTCGACTCCCGGCATGTTTGGCGAGAAAGGAGAGCTTGTCTCGGAACACCGGTGTTTTCACATGGGAGCGTACGGTTCGGATCAGGGCTTGCGGATTGAGCGTCTCGGTGTTGAGGAGTAAGGCGATGGCCACGGTCTGGGCGACAGCGCCGTCGATCCCTTCGGGATGGCTGTGGGTGATCAGTGCCGTCTGGGCGGCACACTCAGCGGCCGAGTCGAGGTCGGGGAAGGTGTGGAGAGCGACGGGCGCCACCCGCATCGAGGCGCCGTTGCCGTAGGAGCCGGTCCCGTTGAACAGGCTTCTCGATGCTTGATCCCAGCTCACACCGTTCTCGAGACGGAAGAAGACGATGGGTGGGCCAGACCCGTAACCTCGAAACGGCTCGGCGGCGAATTGCGCGGCCAGGGTGGCGGCCATGTGAGGTCCTTCGAATCCGCCTTGGTCGACCAGTGACCTGGCTACTGCCAGGGTCATTGCAGTGTCGTCGGTGTATGAGAGGTTGGGGTGTGTGTCCAGCGTCTCGAGATAGGCGGGGGGAACCCTCGCCTGGCCTTCAGTGGGTGCGCCCAGGGCGTCACCGACTGCTGTGCCGACCATTGCGCCGCGATATCGGTCGGCGAGGTTGATCGTGCTCGTTGTCCCGGTCAAACTCCGACCGGGATTTCGGCCAGCTCATGCCAAATCTCGTTGAGTCGGGAGTAGCGACGGACAGTAAGTCCGGTCAGCACCTCGGCCACCTCCGGTCTGCTACCGCTCCCGGCTGCGGCTGCGAGGATCTCATCGCGGCTGGCTCCACCACCCTCGAACGCGGTTCTGACCGCGTCGGCGATCTCCAATCTGGTCGCTGGTTGACTCATCGAAAACTCCTGATTTCAACTCTTCTCTTACGTTAGGGTAGAGTACACGGGTAGGCCTGCCTTGCCCAAACCGGGCGGTGCCAGGCCTTCATCACCCCACCAGGGAAAGAACCGATGATCGACAACCATTTCCAGATTGGTGAGGTCGCCGAGAGAGTCGGCTTGTCGCTGCGCACCATCCGCTACTACGAGGAGATCGGGCTGGTGACTCCGTCGGGGAGGACCGAGGGTGGATTCCGTCTCTACACCGAAACCGATGTGGATCGGTTGCGACTGGTCAAGGCTCTGAAGCCGGTGGGCATGTCGTTGGAGACGTTGGGTGAACTCCTCGAATGCGTGGACCTGCTCTGTGAAGGTGCCGCCGCTGTCGCCGGTGAGGCGGAGAGACGTTTGGAGGGTGTGATCGGCCAAGCCTTGGAGAGATGCGATCAGTTGGAGGATCGGCTGACGGCGGCCCGGGATGCATTACGAAGTCTTTCGGTCGGCTCGGTGCGAGGGACGAGATGATCGACGTCATTACCCCTGAGGTCGATCGTCGCCGCACTTTCGCCGTCATCTCCCACCCTGACGCCGGGAAGACGACCCTCACCGAGAAGCTTCTGCTCTATTCGGGTGCGATAGCCGAGGCTGGTTCGGTGCGTGCCCGGGCCGGTCGTCAGCGCGATGTGACCTCGGATTGGATGGACCTGGAGCGACAGCGGGGCATTTCGATCAGCTCGACGGTCCTTCAGTTTCCCCATGACGGTCTGGTTTTCAACCTGTTGGACACACCGGGACACCGTGACTTCTCCGAGGACACCTATCGGGTGCTGTCCGCGGTGGACGCCGCGGTGATCGTCATCGACGCGGCCCGTGGTATCGAGTCCCAGACGCTCAAGCTGTTCCAGGTGGCCCAGGCCCGTGGTCTGCCCCTGATCACATTCGTCAACAAGATGGACCGCCCCGGGCTCGGCCCGCTGGCGCTGATCGACGACCTCGAGGCTCGGCTCGGGATCAAGGCAACTCCGGTCACCTGGCCGGTTGGCAGTGGCCCCGAATTCGAAGGAGTGGTCGATCGGCGGGACGGTTCGTTGTGGAGGTTCGAACGTACCCCCAGAGGAGGGAAGATCGGAGGGGAGGATCGTGCCCGGCTCGACTTGGTCGAGACCAGTCCGATCCGGGCTCAGGCAGTCCAGGAGCTGGGACTGTTGGACGCGGTGGAGGCCGACCACGACCAGAAACGGTTCCTTGCCGGGGAGTCGACTCCGGTCTTCTTCGGCTCCGCGCTGTGGAATTTCGGGGTGCGTCTCCTCCTCGACGCCATCGCCGAGATCGCACCTGCCCCTCAGCCCTGGTCCGGGCTTGGAGGCGAGCCGAAGTCTCTCGACCAAGGGCTGTCGGGTTTCGTGTTCAAGATCCAGGCCAACCTCGACGCCCGCCACCGCGACCGGATCGCCTTCATGCGGGTCTGCTCGGGGCGATTTGAACGGGGCATGACCCTGGTCAACAATCGGACGGGTCGCGGCTTTTCCACCAAACACGCCCATCAGGTGTTCGGCAGGGACCGGGAGACGGTCGACGTGGCCTACCCGGGAGACGTGGTCGGGCTGGTCAACGCGGCCGATCTCAAGATCGGGGACAGTCTCAGTGTCGACGGCAGAGCGCAGTTCCCGCCGATCCCGACATTTGCCCCCGAGCATTTCCGGATCGCCCGAAACCTCGACACCGCCCGGTACAAGCAGTTCCGCAAGGGGATCACCCAGCTCGACGAGGAGGGTGTGATCCAAGCCCTGAACACCTTCGAAGGCGGGGAACGGGAGCCGATCCTCGCCGCAGTCGGTGAGCTTCAGTTCGAGGTGGCCCTGCACCGGCTCCGCAACGAGTTCGGCGCCCACCCCCAATGCGACCCTGCTCCCTATTCGGTGGCACGACGCACCGACGGACAGGGGAGGGCAACCCTGGCCGGGCGTAGGGGAGTGGAGATAGCCACCCGCTCCGACGGGACCATCCTCGCCCTGTTCACCGGGCAGGGTTGGCTGGACGGGATCCGCCGCGATCACCCCGAGTTGACCCTCGACCCAATCGTCGGTGTATGAATCGGCGCAGACCTTCCCAGCTCACTCCGGACTCCAACCTGGTCGTGATCTATTTCGGCACCGACCCCCACAGAGACACCCCGACCAGCCCAACAAGCCGATCTGCACACCGATCAGACCCCCGGGCGTGCTGACCAGCCGCACCAACCCCAGTAGGAGCGGGCTGATCGCATGCAGCCAATGCTGGCCAGACCAGCCATATGAGACAAGAACAGAGACACTTTGAAACACGAACCAATCCCAAATAGATCAGACCCGAGCAGTCGAAGTTCGATCCGAGTCGATCTGGTCATCGAGATACCCGCATCGCTAGAAGACGTCTTCTCGTACCTGTCCGACCTGGAGAACAACCCGTCTTGGAATTGGGCGGTGTCATCAACCACACCTCTCGATGGGCCACCCCGTCAGGGCGCACGTTTCATCCAACGCCGGATTTGGCCTCGACCGGGCAGCGACAGGTTCGGGATCAGCATCTATCAGCCTCCCCGCCTTCTCGAAGTCCGCGGGAACCTCGAAGAAGGTGACGTGCGCTACCGCTATGAGCTGGCTGCATCCTCCCAGCTCCGGACACGACTGGTCGCCACCGTGGTCCTGGAATCGGCAGCTCCAATAAGGGCAGCCAATTTCTACGTCGCTCGGCTCAGCGCTGCCATCTCAACCAACCTCGAGGAACTCGGCGTTGTGTTCTCGGGACGAATGACGACCGCCCCATCCGGCTGATGAGCGATAACCACCCCACCGATTCGCTGGTCATCTCCTACATGAGTGAGAGCCACTATCACCGCAGCCATCCAGACGACGACCTCCGGCCGGCCTGCCAGCCGGACCGGATCCGAGGCGTCCTGGCGATCAGAGTCCAGGCCGAGCGATCGGGGCAGACCCCCTGCCCCCAGTGCTGGCCCGAGGACTGACTGGCACGTGGCCCTCGACATCACCTGCCCGATCTGTGGCGAGACAGAAGAACTCCTCGGTCGTCGCGTCGAGGATCAGATCGAGATCACCTGCGGCCACTGCGGTCAGACTTGGCAACGTCCGACCACACCAATCTGTGCCCATTGTGGCGGCGCGGACCTCCGGGCGGTCCCCCTGGCCATCGTGGAGAAGTCCCGGGGTACTCAACTCTCCGTGGTCGGGATCCGCATCATCCACCTCTGCACTAACTGTGATGCGGAGGCCATCGAGCGATGGCAGAGGAATCGTCCCAATCCGCTTCTTCCCGACGAGCTACCCACGACCACCGGAGACACGCCCGGTTGACCGTCGTCCCGTTTGGCTACCCGATTCTCTCGTCGTGGGTTGCGGTCTCCCCGTACGCCTCGGGGTTGAGCACATCGAGGGGGCGGAGCCCATCTGGGAATCTTTCGATGTTCTCGACAGATAACGCAACTCGTCGAGGCAGGGAACTGGCGCCTATTTGGCGCCTATTTGGCGCCTATCGATCCGAGAACCAAACGACACGCAGTGGAATCACCTACAACGCCCTGGCACCAAAACCTCGTCATGCCCGGTTTTCGCTGGCAGTGACGCCGCTCGCTGAAATTCCCCAGGGTTGCTCATCGAAATTCCTCACCTTGGGTTGGGTTTGGATGCTAGTTGTT
>JARGFH010000023.1:32596-52238 GCA_029210695.1 Acidimicrobiia bacterium | reverse complement strand
CTCGCTGACAGCCACAAGGATCTCCCGGTCTCGACACGACCGACAGGGTGATCAAACGCCAACGATGTCCTGAGCCTTTCCGCCAACGATGTCCTGAGCCTCTCCCCCTATGACATAGAACTTGCTCGCGCCTACGGCTTCGCCTTCTTCTCGACCAGATTGCCCACGAAGATCGTGATGGTCTGGCTGTGGGTTACCGTGCCACCGGCGGCCGGGTTCGTAGAGATCACGCGGTCGGCCAATGCCGGATCGTCGGTGTCGACGGTCTGCCTCGAGAACGAGAGGGCAACGCCCGTTTCCTCCTCGAACGTCCGCAGCGCAGCGATGACCTCGTCGACGGTCTGGCCGCGCAGGTCGATGAAAGGCGCCGATGGTGGGAGGCCGGTCGAGACTTCAATCGACACCGAGGAACCCTGCGCAACCGAAGCTCCTGCCTCAGGGGTCTGCAGTAGCACGGTGCCCTCGGGTTCGAGCGAGTTGACCTCGACCACGGCGGGGGAGAGGTGAGCGTTGTAGATCTCTTCCGAGGCCTCTTTTACGGTCATTCCCTCGACGGCCGGGACATCGGTGGACGGAGTGGAGAGATACTGTGAGGTACCGGCCGGATCGGCAGGCCAATCGAGGGCCGGCTCGTCGGCGAGCACGATGTTCATGAACTCTGCCCAGATCGGAGCGGGAACGGTTCCTCCGAAGATCCGCGAGTAGGCCTGGCCGTTGATGACCACGTTGCGCAGCGGATACTGGAAGTCGGGGTAACCCACCCACACGGCGGTGGCGTACTGAGGCACGAATCCGACGTACCAGGCCTCCATGTAGTTCTGATGGGTGCCGGTCTTGCCGCCCTGCGGCCTTCCGATATTGGCCCTGACTGCAGTTCCAGACGCGGTCGGGACCAGCGTGAGGGGTTTGCGGGCGGCGGCGATGACGGCCGGGTCAACGGTCTGCTGATGCTCAACTTGATGCTGGTAAATGATCTCACCGTCCGGCCCGTCGATACGTTCGATCAGGTAGGACGGTGCCCATACGCCGTTGGTGGCGAAGTTGCCGTAGGCGGAGGCCATCTCGAGCGGACTCACCGCGCCGGCGCCGAGCGTGATGGACGGCACTGCTTCGAGGTCGGACTTGATGCCCATGCGATGGGCGGTTTCGACGATCTTCTCGGGTCCGACGGCGATTGCGACCTGAGCGAACACCACGTTCACGGAGTTGTGGGTCGCCTGGAACAGCTTCATCAAGCCGCCGCCACCACCTGCATTGCTCACGACCCAGATATTGCCGCGACTCGAGCAGACGTAGGGGCACTCGATCTCCTTGGGGCTGCGTGCGTCCCAGTAGGAGCCGAGCGGGATACCGGACTCCAGAGCGGCAACGAGGGTGAACGGCTTGAAGGAAGATCCCGGGTTTCGCCTGCCCTGGACTGCGTAGTCGAACTGCTCCTGAGCGAACGGCAATCCGGACGCCATGACCTTGACCGCGCCCGTGGCGTTGTCGACCATGGCGATGGCTCCGGTCGGGGCGCAGTGCAGCCGATCGACTTCGGGTACCGGGGTGACGGTGGCGTTATACCGGTCGATGCAGTCCTGCAGTTCGCTCTCCGACAGTGCGCTCGTGTCCGGTTGCGGGAGCCAGGATGTCAACATCTCGTTGGCGATCTTCTGCATCTCGAGGTCGATGGTGACGTACACCTGGAGACCACCCCCGCCCTCACACACAACGTCATCGGCAGGGCAGCCGAAGATGGCCTTCTTCCGTTCGTCTTTTGTGGTGCCAAGGAACGAGAACTCGGCGTCGTTGAGGAGTTGCTTCTTGACCTCGGCCACCACGTGGTCGGCGGGGCCCGTGAACTGCTTCGGCTCGGCGATGATGAACGGGTATGCCTGAGCCAGTCTGCCTTCGTCCTGGGTGATGAACTCGTGTTGCATCATGGTGGTGATCACGTCGTTGCGCCGATCCTCGGCGTCCTCCGGCGAGCGGCGGGGGTCGTAGACGGTCGGGTTACGGGGAAGGACTGCCAGCGTGGCAGCCTCTGCGATGGTCAGCTGATCGAGATCCTTCTCGAAGAATTCGTGGGCGGCGGCAGTGATGCCGTACGCAGATGATCCGAAGTACACGAAGTTCACATAGAACTCGAGGATCTGTTCCTTGGTGTAGCGTCGCTCCAACTCGATCGCGGTAACCGCTTCGATGATCTTCCGCTCGTAGGAGATCTCCTCGCCGACGAACACCTTCTTGACTACCTGCTGAGTGATCGTCGAGCCACCACGGCTCGTGTCGTAGCGAAGGTTGTCTATGAAGGCACTGGCAATAGCGGCTGCGTCGATGCCCTCGTGTTGGAAGAACTCAGCGTCTTCTGCGGCCAGCACTGCGTTGACGACGAGTTCCGGGATCTCGTCGTACGGCACCGGCTCGCTGACCCGACCGTCGTGCAGCACGGCCAGAAGTGTTCCGTCCAGCGTGTACATGCGCGAGACGCGGGACAGGTCGGGGAGCTCGAGGAGTTGCGCATTGACATCCGGGATGTACTTCTCGTCGAGATCCTGGAATGTGCCGAAGGCGGCGTTGGCCCCCATGAATGAAAAGAGACCAATCCAGGTCGAGGAAATAACGGCGATTGACAGCAGCGTCGCCAGCGCGACGAACCACTTGCCGCGCCGCTCGCGACGTTCCATCTCGTGAATTGGGGATCTCGATGCCATGAGGTTCTAACGGATCGGGGCCTGGGAAAGTTGCAGGGTATATTCTCTGAACAGCCATATCAGGATACCCGGCTGAGGGAGTACAACGGTGAATCGACGCTTCACGTCGAGCGGCATCGAGATCGACGAGATCTACGGAGGCGTCGAGGTGCCCGAGCGGGTCGGTTCGCCCGGCGAATTCCCTTTCACCCGGGGACCCTATCCGTCGATGTATCGCGGCCGGCTGTGGACGATGCGCCAGTACGCCGGATTCGGGGATGCCCGTTCGACGAACGAGCGTTTCAAAGCCTTGCTGGAGGCGGGTCAGACGGGCTTGTCGGTTGCGTTCGATCTTCCAACGCAGATGGGCCTCGACAGCGACCACCCGATGTCGGCAGGCGAAGTGGGCAAAGTCGGGGTGGCAATCGACACCGTCGACGACCTCCGGACGTTGTTCGACGGCATTCCGCTCGGCGAGGTGTCGACGTCGATGACCATCAACTCGACGGCGGCGATTCTGCTGCTGATGTACCAGATCGTTGCCGAAGAGCAAGGTGTCGCGCCCGCCCGTATCCGGGGGACGGTGCAGAACGACATCCTCAAGGAATACATCGCCAGAGGAACCTACATCTATCCGCCCGGCCCCTCCATGCGCCTCGTGACCGACCTCTTTGAGTATTGCGCCACTGAGTTGCCGGGGTGGAACACCATTTCGATTTCCGGCTATCACATTCGTGAAGCCGGTTCTACTGCAGCGCAGGAACTCGCCTTCACGCTGGCCGACGGAATCGCCTACGTCCACGCGGCCGTTCGGGCAGGGCTCGCCATCGACACCTTCGCCCCCCGGCTCTCGTTCTTCTGGAACGCCCACAACGACTTCTTCGAGGAGGTCGCCAAGTTCCGGGCCGCCCGGCGGATCTGGGCGACCATCATGCGGGATCGGTTGGGCGCCACCGACCCGAAGTCGTGGGCCATGCGATTCCATACCCAGACGGCCGGGAGCACGCTCACGGCCCAGCAACCTGAGAACAATATCGTCAGGACCACCATGCAGGCCCTGGCGTCGCTCCTGGGTGGCACGCAATCACTTCATACGAACTCCTTCGACGAAGCGCTGGGACTGCCGACGGAGCAGTCGGCCAAGATCGCGCTTCGCACCCAGCAGATCCTCGGCTACGAGTCGGGCGTCGGTGACACGGTCGACCCCCTCGCAGGTTCGTACTTCGTGGAGGCGCTGACCGATGCACTCGAAGAGCAAGTGATGAGCTTGCTCGATGAGATCGAAGGACTGGGCGGCGCGGTGGCGGCAATCGAAGCGGGGTTCCAGCCAGATCGGATCGAACAAGCCGCATATGACACGGCGAGGCGAATGGACTCCGGAGAACAGGTGGTGGTTGGGGTCAATCGCTTCACCGATGCTGACGATGGCGAGGTACCCACCACTACCGTTGACCCTGAGTTGGAGCGTGAACAGGTGCAACGGCTGACCGACGCTCGACGGCAGCGGGACGATCGAACAGTCGAGGCGGCGCTGTCGACGGTCGTTGAGATAGCAAGGGGCGAGGCCAACCTGCTCCGTCCGATGAAAACCGCGCTCGAAGCGGGGGCGACCCTCGGCGAGGTGTCTGCGGCATTGCGAGTCGTATTCGGCGAGTACCGGCCCTGAGGTGAATATGAACAGCGAAGACGCGAAGCGTTTCCTGATCGTCGGGGGTGGTCCGGCCGGCACCACCGCAGCCACCATTGCCGCCACGCTCGGTGCTCAGGTCACTCTTGTTGAGAAGGATGTCGTTGGCGGCGCAGCCCATCTCTGGGATTGCATTCCTTCCAAGACCATGCACGCCACGTCGGTGAGGATGGATTCGCTGCGAAACGCCGCCGAACTCGGGCTGACGTCGTTGCCGGGAGAGGTCGATCTGGACCGTCTCGCCGACCGGATCAGGAGTATTTCGGGGAACCTCGAGCGCGGCGCGATCCGGATGCTGCAGTCTCAGGGTGTCGACATCGTCATGGGAACCGGCCGATTCACAGGCCTGAATCAAGCAGTTGTGGAGACCGAGCTGGGGACTCGCGAGTTTGAGTTCGACACCGGCATGATCTCAACCGGTTCGGCTCCGCGGATTCCCGGGTGGGCGACCATCGACGGTGAGCGGATTTTGACTACCAGGGACTGCTACGACCTCGATGTTGTGCCGGAGCACATTGTAATCGTCGGGTCCGGCGTGACCGGTGTTGAGTTCGTGCACATTTTTGTCAGCCTTGGTAGCAAGGTCACGCTCGTCGTTAGCCGTCAGCAAGTGCTTCCCCATCGTGACGCCGAAGTTGCCGCGCTGGTGGAAGAGGACTTCCTGGAACGCGGTGTGCGCCTGGTCATAGGAGCACGGGCAACGAGCGCCGTGCGGACGGACGATCGGGTCGTTGTGGAGACCGACGACGGTCGGCGAGTCGAAGGCTCCCACGCGTTGCTCGCCATCGGATCGGTGCCGCTGACGGCAGGACTCGGCCTGGAGTCCGTTGGAGTCGAAACCGACGAGAGCGGCTTCATTCCTGTCGACACCTACCAGCGCACGTCGGTCCCCCACATCTACGCCGCCGGAGATGTGACCGGGCAGATGCCGCTCTCGTCTGTGGCATCGATGCAAGGGCGCAAAATCGCCCGTCATGCGATGGGACGACCGGTGATACCGCTCGATTACTCGAAGGTGGCCCAGGCGATCTTCACCACTCCCGAGATTGCCTCAGTCGGCCTCGATGAGGCGGTTGCGGCGGCCGAGGGCCGAAAGGTCCGCCTGACCAAGGTGCCGTTCGCGGCCAATTCGAGAAGCGTCATCCAGAGCGTGACGCGCGGGTTTGCCAAGGTCATTTCGGATCCGGCGACTCACGTGGTGCTGGGCGGGACCATCGTGGGTCACCGGGCCTCGGAGTTGATCGGGATCCTGGCCCTGGCGGTCCAGGGCCGATTGAAAGTAGACGTGCTCGTCGAGACCTTGATGGTTCACCCGTCGATGAGCGAGAGCCTGTCCGACGCCGCCTCGTGAATCGTTCCGATTCACGAGGTTCTCGCACCTAATTACCTAGAACCTAGAACCGATTCGTTGAACGGCTCTGCCGTTCAACGAATCACGGCAATGATCGCTCCGGGCGTGACGGTATCTCCCGCCCGGACCTTGAGGTCAACTACCTCGCCTCCGACCGGTGCCCTCACCTCGTTCTCCATCTTCATCGCCTCGAGAATGCAGATCGGGTCGCCCGCTTCGACATGATCGCCCGCCTTGACATGCAGTTTGACGATCGTCCCCTGCATGGGAGCCGTGAGGACGCCGGCATCTGCGCCGGTGGCGGACCCTCCCCGACCTCCCAGCTTCGGTGGTTTCCGACGTGGGGCGGCGCGGGTTCCTCCGGCGGCCGGCTGGATCTGGCTTGTCCACATGCGAACGTCATAACGTTGTCCGCCGACTTCGACCATGATCGATCGCTCCGTGAGGTCCGCGTCCTCGGGCAGGGCTGCCGCGGTTTCCCAGGTGATGCGGGAGAGATCCATGGAGTCTTCCAGCCACTTGGTGTGGTGACGGCCTTCCACGAAGTCCTGGTGGTCGAGTACAGCCAGATGGGCGGGAATAGTTGTTCGGACGCCGGTGATGATGTACTCCTGCAATGCCCGTTTTCCGCGCCGGATCGCTTCGTCGCGATCAGCCCCCCACACGACCAGCTTGGCCATGAGGTTGTCGTAGTACTGGCTGACGGTGGTGGCGGGCCGGATCCAGCTATCGACGCGAACGCCGAACCCTGCGGGTTCTCGATAGTCGATGACCTGTCCGGGCGTAGGGAGGAAGTCCTGACTCGGATCCTCCGCGTTGATCCGGAACTCGATTGCATGTCCACGGGGTTCGACGGCTGTGAACGGCAGGGGATCGCCCTGCGCAACCGCCAACTGCGCCTGGACGAGATCGACGCCGGTCACCATTTCGGTGATGGTGTGCTCGACTTGCAGTCGAGTGTTCATCTCGAGGAAGTAGAAGTTGAATTCGCGATCGACGAGGAACTCGACCGTGCCGGCATTCCGATACCCGCACGTCTCGGCGATGGCCACCGCAGCCTTGCCCAGAGCCTTGCGGACTTTGTCTGGAAATCCTACGGCGGGAGTCTCCTCGATCAGTTTCTGATGGCGGCGCTGGACCGAGCAATCGCGTTCGCCGAGGAAATGGCCGTTCCCGTCGGCATCAACGATTATCTGGGCCTCGATGTGCCTGGCCTGCTCAACGTACTTCTCCACATAGACGGCCGCGTTTCCGAAATACGCTTGCGCCTCGCGCTTGGCGCCATCGATCGCACTCTGCAATTCGCTCTCGTTCCCAACCACCCGCAGGCCCTTGCCGCCCCCGCCTGCTGAGGCCTTGATGGCCACCGGGTAGCCGAACTGGGCGGCGACCTTCTTGGCCTCGTCGGCATTATCGAGCGCATCGATGGTTCCGGGAACCATCGGCACCTTGGCCTTCTTGGCGGCCTGCCGGGAGGCGATCTTGTCGCCCATCATCCGGATCGCATCGGGCGGTGGGCCGATCCAGATCAGGCCGGCCGCCAACACCGCTTCGGCGAAGTCCGCGTTCTCGGCGAGAAATCCGTAGCCGGGGTGCACCGATTCGGCCTTAGATTGGTCGGCCACCTCGAGGATTCGCTTCATGTTCAGGTATGACTCTGCGGCTGGAGCGGGTCCGATATTCCATGCCTCGTCGGCGAGTTGGACATGCAGCGCGTCGCGGTCGAGTTCGGAGTAGACGGCGATTGTCCGCAGGCCCCGTTCTTTCGCCGACCGGATGACCCGGACGGCAATCTCGCCACGGTTGGCAATGAGCACAGACTTCATCGGAGGCATGGTAGGACCCGGTGCTCGCCGCTCGCGACGAACGACTCGCGACTCATAGCGGAATGTTCCCGTGCTTCTTGGGCGGCAGTTCTTCGCGTTTGTTGCGGAGCATCGCCAGAGCGCGAATCAGTTTCGACCGCGTCTCACGTGGTTCGATCACCTCGTCGACAAGTCCGAGTTCGGCCGCCTTGTATGGGTTGGCGAACTTCTCTTCGTAGTCGCCGATGAGTTCGGAGCGCTTGGCGTCGGGGTCGTCGGCACCTGCGATCTCGCGCCGGAAGATCACGTTGACGGCGCCCTGGGCGCCCATCACGGCGATCTCGGCGGACGGCCAGGCATACACGAGGTCTGCCCGAATGCCGCGCGAATTCATGACCACGTAGGCGCCCCCGTACGCTTTACGGGTGATGACGGTGATGCGCGGAACGGTGGCTTCGCTGTAGGCATAGAGCAGCTTGGCGCCGTGGCGGATGATGCCGTTGTGTTCCTGGTCGACTCCAGGGAGGAATCCGGGAACGTCCACAAACGTCACGAGCGGGATGTTGAAGGCATCACAGAAGCGGACGAATCTGGCGGCTTTCTCGCTGGCCGAGATGTCGAGCGTGCCGGCCAGGGAAGCGGGCTGGTTGCCGATGAGGCCCACCGTGTACCCGTCCAACCGGCTGAACCCGACCACGATGTTTGTGGCGAAATCCTCGTGCACTTGATAGAACTCGCCGTCGTCGACGATATGGCTGATCAGATCGACCATGTCGTACGGCTGGTTGGGGGAGTCCGGAATCATCGAGTCCAGGTCGTCGCTCATTCGATCGGGCGGATCGGAAGGAGAGAAGTAGGGCGGCACTTCCATGTTGCTCTGGGGGAGGAATGAGAGCAGGTAGCGGACCTGTTCGAGGGCGTCCGGTTCGTCCTCGGCCACGAAGTGCGTGACGCCCGACGTACCGGCGTGCGCATGCGCGCCGCCGAGATCCTCCATTGTGACTTCCTCGGCAGTCACAGCTTTGATCACATCCGGCCCTGTGATGAAGAGATGGCTGGTGCCGTCGATCTGGTAGACGAAGTCCGTGATGGCCGGTGAGTAGACGGCTCCGCCGGCGCACGGGCCCATGATCACTGAAATCTGTGGGATAACGCCGGATGCCCTGGTGTTGCGCTCGAAGATCTCGCCGTAGCCTGCGAGCGATGCGACCCCCTCCTGGATGCGAGCGCCGCCCGAATCCTTCAGCCCGACGAGCGGCGCCCCGACCTGCATCGCCAAGTCCATTACCTTGACGACTTTGTCGCTGACCGCCTTGCCGAGGCTGCCACCGAAGACGGTGAAGTCCTCGGCGAAGACGAACACGGTGCGACCGTCGATCGTGCCCCATCCGGTGATGACCGCGTCACCAGCAGGTCGCTTCTCTTCGATACCGAAACCGGATGCCTGGTGACGGACAAACATGTCCATCTCCTGGAACGAGCCCTTGTCGAGCAACAGCTCGAGCCGCTCACGAGCGGTGAGTTTGCCTTGTTCGTGCTGACGGTCGATGGCCCGCTGGCTCCCCGCATGGAGCGCTTCATCGCGCAGCCTTCGTAGGTTTTCTATGCGTTCTTCCGTGCCCAACCGTGAGACCCCTTTAAGCTGCTTCGGACTATTGACCTCGGAATGATCGAGATGGATACACATTACGTGCTGGTTTCTCTCGAGGAGACCTCTTCTACCCAGGACCGGGCCCGGGATCTCTTTGACGGGACGCCCGTTCTGGTGGTCGCCCGCCGTCAGACTGCCGGACGGGGGAGGGGTGGCTCCTCATGGGAGACGGCTCCCCGAGCTCTTGCCGCCTCGCTGGCGCTCGCCGTTCTCTGGCCGCCGGAAACGTGGGGCCGGCTTCCGCTGGTAGCGGGGCTGAGTGCCCTCCAGTGCCTGCCCGCCGGTCTCGTCCTGAAGTGGCCCAATGATGTGATGAGAGATGGGACCAAGGTGGCGGGGATCCTGGTCGAGGGGTCCACAGAAGTGGCGGTGGTCGGCATGGGTATCAATCTGTGGTGGAGTGAACCTCCGGCCGGATACGGTGCAGCATTCGATGTCGATCCTGGTGAAGGTGTGCACCTCGAGATTGCCCGATGCTGGGCATCGGCGCTGCTGCGGCGCATGGTTTCTGGTCCGGAAGACTGGGGGCGTATCGAATACCGACGGTCGTGCGCGACGATCGGCCGTCTGGTTCGCTGGCAGCCGGGGGGTGTGGGAGTAGCGGAAGACATCGATGACGACGGGGCACTCCTCGTCCGGACGGACGCCGGGATTGAACGCTTGATGAGCGGTCGGGTCTGGGAGGTGAGAGATGACGGATCCGGTCTCACTCGATGAACGGTAAGCTCACGCACCGATGAGCAACAGCTCCCCGCCTTCTCATCGCCGGGTCTCACGGACCCGGCGCACCTTCGTCACCCTGCTCGTGCTGGCGAATGTGGTCGTGTTCGGCGCATACTTCTACCTCCACAACCTCGAGTCGACGTTCGAGAACGCGGTAACGGTGAATGAGGACGTTGTAAGGGAGCTATCGGCGTCGCCGGAGCAGTCCTCCGATCCATCGACGTTCCTGGTCATCGGGAGCGATTCTCGGGAGAACATCCCGGGCGACTTCGAAGACCACTTCGGCTCGGCCGCCGGGCAGCGCGCCGACGTGATCATGCTGGTCCAGGTGCAGCCGGAGGACGACACGGCTCAACTGCTGAGCATCCCGCGCGACCTCAAGGTCGAGATCGAGGGCTACGGCACTCAGAAGATCAACGCCGCCTACGCATATGGGGGTGGACGCTTGCTGGTGTCGACGGTCCGGGCGGTCACCGGCCTTCCGGTCCACCACTACGTTGAGGTGGACTTCGGCGGGTTCGCCGCAATTGTCGAAGAGGTGGGCGGGGTGACGATCAACTTCGCCCACCCGGCCAGGGACCTGAAGTCCGGTCTCGATGTGCCTGCAGGTCAGCAGGTTCTGGACGGCGAGATGGCACTGGCCTACGCGCGCTCCCGGAGCTACCAGGAGCTGCGTGACGGTACCTGGAGGTCGGCGAATGCCAGCGATATCGGTCGAATGGGCCGGCAGCAGGAGTTGGTGTTCGCGATTCTTTCGCAGATTAAGCGGCCGTCGACGATCACGCAGGCAGAAGAGGTCGTGATTGCGATCGGCAGTCATCTCGAGGTGGACGCGGCTCTGGTCGATCGCGGTGTGCTCGAACTCGCCTGGGCGATGCGCGGCATTCGCCCTGGCGGTATAGAGGCCTTCATCTATCCGACGTCCACCAGCAACATCGGCGGCATCTCCTATGAAGTGCCGGTTGAGCCGGCCGCCTCCGATCTTCTGCGCGAGTTTGCGGCGGGCGGCGCCGTCTCTGCCGCGGTGAATCCCTCGGACGTTCGCCTCGAAGTCTTGAACGGTAGTGGGGTCGCCGGGATCGCCGGACGGTGGGCAGAGAAGCTCGGCGCCGACGGTTTTGTGATCGAGTCGATTGGCGATGCCACATCTTTCGACCACCCGATCACTCAGCTGATCGTTTCGCCAGGGAATGCTTCAATTGGTGGCCTGATCGTCGAGTCGTTGGGGTTCGGGGAAGTCGTTTCGGGAACGCTGACGCCCGGGGTGGATGTGCGTATCATTCTCGGGTCCGACGCCTCCTGATCTTTCGCGGGCCTTGGTGCCCTTCAGTGCCGTCATCACGGCCGGCGTTGGCAGAAAGCGATGTTCTCCAGGAAGGAACGACGTGAAGGTCGCAGTAGTTGGAGCTGGATATGTCGGCCTCGTGCAAGCCGTGGGGCTCGTGGGTCTCGGTCACGAAGTACGGCTAGGTGAGTCGAATCCCGACCGCTTTGGAATGCTCGCAGCCGGAACGTCACCGATTTCGGAGCCAGGATTGGAGCCGCTTCTTCGGAAGGCGCTCGATGAGGGTCGTCTGTCGGTACATCGGACGGGAGCTGAGGCGGCGCAGGGTGCCGTAATCGTGTATCTCGCCGTACCGACACCGGAAGCGACCGATGGATCAGCGGACCTCTCATATGTGTGGCGCGCGCTCGATGAGATTGCCCCTGAGCTCGAGTCGGGAGCAGTCGTGGTGATGAAATCGACGGTTCCCGTCGGGACCACCAAAAAGGCTCAAGCCCTTCTGCAGCGTCGCCACATCGACGCCGTGGTTGCCTCCAATCCGGAGTTCCTGCGCGAGGGAACGGCCGTGTCTGATTTCAAGAACCCCGACCGGATCGTCATCGGTGCAAATTCCGATTCCGC
Organism: Acidimicrobiia bacterium; assembly: GCA_029210695.1. Taxonomy (NCBI): domain Bacteria; kingdom Bacillati; phylum Actinomycetota; class Acidimicrobiia; species Acidimicrobiia bacterium. The sequence goes on along the minus strand of JARGFH010000023.1, from coordinate 40,440 downwards.
GCTAGAGATCCTCAAGGAGGTCTATCGCGGCCTGGATGCCCCGATCGTCGAGACTGATCCGGCATCGGCGGAGATGATCAAGTACGGCTCCAACGCATACCTGGCGACCAGGGTCGCCTTTGCCAACTCAATCGCCAACATCTGTGAAGCGGTAGGCGCGGATGTCCAGGATGTGCTTCACGGCATGGGGCACGACGCACGAATTGGATTCCATTTCATGCAGCCCGGACCAGGTTTTGGTGGCTCGTGCCTTCCGAAAGACACGCGCGCACTGGCGCACATTGCGTCTTCCGCCGGTTACGAGTTCACGTTGCTCGAGGAAGTCATCGAAGCCAATCGCCAGCAACGGCAGAAGCTCTTCGACAAAGTCAGGGTGGCGGTTGGCGGCGATCTGAACGGCAAACAGATCGCGATCTGGGGGCTCGCATTCAAGGCAGGCACCGACGATCTACGTGAGTCACCGGCCGTCGACATGGCGAACTTGCTGGTTGCCGCGGGGGCGCACGTCACGGCGCACGATCCCGGCGTCGCTCCTGACCTGCCCGGTATCGAAATCGCCATTTCCCCCCTCGAGGCTGTGAACGGAGCAGATGCGCTTCTCATCGCCACCGAGTGGCCGGAGTTCGCCGATCTCGACTTGAGCTTGGTGCGTGAAGCAATGGCCGGCGATGCAGTCATCGACGGGCGAAACCTGCTTGAGCCTTCGACCGTACGGCGAAGCGGCCTTCGCTATTGGGGAGTCGGTCGGTGATCGAACCAACCGCCCGTGCGCTCGTCACGGGTGGAGCAGGGTTCATCGGGTCGAACCTCGTTGACCTGCTGGTCGACGAAGGATGGGAGGTCCTCGTCGTCGATGACCTGAGCAGTGGCCACGCCGACCATCTCAGTGCTTCCCGTCAGCGTGGGCGCGTGAAGCTCCACACGCTCGACATCCGCGAAGATTCCGTGGTCGGCGTTGCCGAGCATTTCCACCCCCACGTCGTTTATCACCTCGCCGCTCAGGTCTCTGTTCCAGCCTCGGTGCTCGATCCGCATCGGGATGCCGACGTGAACATCCTCGGGACTATCAACGTCCTCACTGCCGCGCATCGATCCGGCGCTGAACGGATAGTGCTGGCCGGTTCTGCGGCGACGTACGGCAGCGCGGTGAAACTTCCTGCCAGGGAGACCTATGCAAGGCACCCCGATTCCCCGTACGGCGCGGCCAAGAAGGCGATCGAGGACTACGCGCATGTGTTCTCAGTCCAGCACGGCCTCGACTTCGTGGTGCTGGCCCCGGCAAATGTCTACGGGCCGCGTCAGGATGCCTCGGGTGAAGGAGGGGTAGTCGCAATCTTCGCGGCTGCGGTCACCGGCGGGAGGCAACCGACGATATTCGGGGACGGAACGGCCACCCGGGACTTCGTGTTCGTGGACGATGTGGCCGACGCCTTCCTCCGGGCCGCCTCCAGGGGAAGCGGGCGAAACCTCAATATCAGCTCCGGTGTCGAGACCTCGGTGAGCGAACTCTACGATTCCATTGCTCGTCTCGCTCGCTTCCGGAAAGGTCCTCGTTTCAACGACCGCCGTCCCGGCGATGTCGATCGCTCCCTACTCGATCCCGGTGCCGCGGAACGCAGCCTGGGCTGGAAGGCGTGGACCCCACTCGAGGAGGGACTGGTTAAGACCCTGGAGTGGTTCGCGAAGAGGTCATAGGTTCTGGGTTCTAGGTTCTAGGTGGCAGCCCTACCTAGCCGGCAGAACCCCATACTCTCCACTCAGAACCGCGACAGCAAAACTTGTCGCTCCGCTCCGTGCGCGGTCCTGGTGCCGCGGAACGCAGCCTGGGCTGGAAGGCGTGGACCCCACTCGAGGAGGGACTGGCCAGGACCCTGGAGTGGTTCGCGAAGAGGTCATAGGTTCTGGGTTCTACGTTTTACGTTCTGGTGCCGGCAGCGCCAGACCCGGCTGGCAGAACCTATAACCTAAAACTTATAACTCATTTCCGCGATACTCGAGTGGCCGCCTCCCGGTTCCGTGGCCGTTGTGCAAGTTACCGAAAGAGATCCTCTTCCGGTGGCCTCACCAAGTCAGAGGCGCGGCCGTGTTGCGCCGTGAGTGCGAGGCCCTTGACGATCGCCACCGGTATGCCATCGGACTTTCCCATTACCAGGTCGGCCGCCGCGGCGATTTCGTCGGCTACGCCGACCTCAGTCACCTCCATCACCCTTCCGTACATGTCCGGCCGGCCGCGGTAGTCGATGAGAGCCGGCACTCCGGAGATCCCGATGGCGAAATCGACGACGCCGCGCCGCCAGGCCCGTCCGAATGTGTCGGTGATAATGACGCCTAGGGAGGCTCCGGTGTGCCGCTCGAGTTTGGAGCGAAGCTTGTGAGCGGATCTATCGGGATCGCGCGGAAGCAGAACAACGGTGCCCGGCGTCGTGTTCGATCGATCCACTCCGGCGTTGGCGCACACAAAACCATGCCTCGTCTCGGCTATGACCAGGTCGCCGCGCCTGCGGACAACCGAGACGGCCTCTTGCTCGACGATCCGCCGGTAGTCGTGATCGGCTTCGACACCGGTTTCGACCGCTCCTTCAGCCTTCGAAACGACCTTGTGAGTCACCACGAGCACGTCCCCATCTTCCAGCAACGTGCCTCCGGCGCGGATGGCATCCAGGATGATCGAGGCCAGGTCGTCCCCGGCTCCGATGTCGCCGATGCCTTCGACTGGAATGAGTTGCACCGTCACAGGAGATCCACCATCCAGGATGCGAACTCCCTGGCCGAGTTGAGATCCGGGAACCTGGTGTTGCGTACGTGCACCCCGACGCCGTGGTTCGTAAGCCGTCCTCGTTCGGCAGCATCCGACTGGTCGATGACGAGGTCGCTGATCGTTCCGTCGTAGGCGGCGACCACTCCCTCATTTCCCGGGGCGAAACCGAGCGAAGCCAGCACGCGGTCGGCCGGACCTTTGAGGGGTCGTCCACCGAACAGCGGGCTCACTGCCACCACCCGCCGGGCGGAACTCATGAGCCTGCCGAGTTCGGGCACCGACAAGATCGGCCAGATTGAAAGCGGAGGGTTGGACGGGCCGATGATGATGGCGTCGGCGTCCGCGATCGCTTCGGCGACACCGGGTGCCGGGGTGGCCGCGCTCGAGCCTGTGAAGCGGATATCCAGTACCTCGTCTTCGTGTCCTCCCATGACGAAATAATCCTGGAAGGATTGCCAGTGGCCTCCGTCTATGAGTACCTCGGTACGGAGCCGGTCGTTGGTGGCGGGGAGAACTCTTGCAGGCAGGTCGAGCACAGCGGCGATTTCCCGGGTCACGTCGCTGAGAGTGGCGCCGTCGCTCAGACGGATGGTGCGGTAGAGATTCGTGGAGAGGTCTCCGTCGCCGAGACGAAACCGGGTGTCAATGCCGAAATCGGCGAGGTGGTTGATGACGGCAAACGAGTCATCGGCGAGTCCCCATCCGTGGGGGCCCTCGATACCGGCGAGGGTGTAGGTAACCGTATCCAGGTCGGGTGAGATGGCCAGGCCGTAGATCTCGTCATCGTCGCCGACGTTCACAACGACGGTGAGATCGACATCGTCGAGGGCTGCGAGTCCTCTGGCGAGCCTGGCTCCACCGACTCCGCCGGACAGCATTGCAAGTCTCATTCTCGTCCTTTCTGCTCGCCGACATTGCAGCCGGCGCCCGTCCGCTCCAGAATGGCATCAATGTCTGCTCTACCGCGTCCTCCCGTCAAGGACGCATCCACCGAACAAGCGAATATTGTCGCGGCAATCTCCGTCAGGCACGGTGACCATCTCGCCGCCGTACTCGACGCCGTCCACCACCAAGTGTACGAACCGCAGAGCGTTGTCGTCGTCGGAGGCGGGGACGACGCCCGGACTGCGGCCGGCAATCACGACGTGCGCTGGGCAGCGGACCTGCGGAGCATGCTCGATGACCTCGACCGGGCGACGACCCACATCTGGTTGGTGCACGATGATGCGCGGCCCAGGCCGGACGCTCTGCAGGCACTGGTCTCGGAGTCGATTCGCGTTGACGCGTCCGTGGCCGGATCGAAACTGCTCAACTCGGAGCACCCTGAGGTTCTCGAGTCGGTCGGAGGTGCGACGGACGTATTCGGAATGCCGTACACGGGACTAGAAGTAGGCGAGGTCGATCAGGAGCAGTACGACGTAGTCCGCGATGTGTCGTTCATCCCGGGCGCCTCAGTTCTCGTTCGTCGTGACCTCCTGCGTGGACTCGGCGGGCCGGATGCTCTGCTCCCGCCGCTCGAGGCGGGCATCGATTTCGCACAGCGGGCCAGAACCGCCGGCGGCCGGGTGGTAGTTGTGCCCTCCTCCGAGGTCTTGCACGACCCGAACTGCGGGGCAGATGACCCACCATGGAAGAGCCGAGCCGGTCGGATCCGGTCTTCCCTCAAGGTCTACTCCGCGCTCACCCTGATCTGGCTGATTCCCGTTGGCGCCGTCCTGGACCTCCTCGACGGAATCGTTCGAATAGTCATCGGCCCCCGCCTCTCGCTCATCGACGCGGTGCGCTCGTGGGTGTGGAATCTGGTGAGACTTCCTTCGACCCTGGCGGCACGGAGGGTTGTGAAACGGTCCCGTCAGGTCGACGACGCGGAGTTGTTCCGGTATCAGGTGCGCGGTTCGTCGGTCTTGCGAAAACTCGGCGATGATGTGACCGAGGCGGTGCGAGGTCCGGCTATGAGCGAAGGCGCTTTCACGCTGTCGGACTTGATGGCGCGCGGACGTCAGGTGTGGCAGCAGCCGGGAGTAATCATCGGGGCGATCGGCCTAGCGTTGATCGCACTGGCGGGCCGGGCCATCATCATCGGGCGACTGCCCGCTACCGGCTACGCCCTGCATCTTCCCGATGCCGTGCTCGAGACGCTCAAGACGTATGCCGGAGGCTGGAATCCGGCCGGACTCGGCACTGCGCGCCCGCTGCCTCCCTCGGTAGGTGGGGCGGCCGCAGTCCAACTGCTGCTATTCGGCAGGGCGGGCCTGGCGGAGATGGTCTTGACCGTCGGGGGAGCCTTCGTGACCTTCATCGGAACCTCCCGCCTCATGCGCTTGCTTGGTGTCGGATCCGGTGGGCGCTTCATCGCCGGCGTGGTTGCGTTCAGCGGACCGGCAACCCTGGCGATGACAGACGCAGGGCTGTGGCCCGGCCTCCCGGCACTGGCGGCAATGCCGTTCGCGCTCGCCTCGTTCCTCCGTCCCTGGCCGGGCGGCTGGCTTGCACGAATCGGGCGGGTTGCCGCCGATACGCTTCCGGTCGCCATCCTGGCCATGTTCGCTCCGCTTGCCTCGATTGTGCCGCTGGCAGCCACCATCCTCTGGTTCGCGATCGGCACGGACCGGCACTGGACCGCGGTTGGGCGAGCAGGATTGGCAACCGTAGTTTCCCTCCCGGTGCTGGCTCCGTGGATCGTGTTCATCGACTCAACGTATTTGATTGAGGCCGGTCGACCCTACTTCTGGGCACCGGCGGCGTGGGTCGTTGTGGCCTTCGCAGTTGCAGTGTTGGTCCCGCTATTCCTCGGTTCGCAGCGCACGGCCGCTGTGACCGCCTGGGGTGGCCTGCTGGCCGGTCTTGGAGCGGTGGCGGCGCGGACCGCCGAAGTCGGAGGCGGCTTCGAGCCGTCGGTTGCCGGCCTCGCCACCGCCGCGGTCGGGCTGGCGATCGTCGCAGGGTCGGCGATCGACGCGATTCGACAGCTCGGCTCCCATCGCGTGTGGAGGCGGGTGAGCGTCGTTCCAGGAGTTGTGGCCGGGATCGCCCTGGCAGCGACCTTCTTCTTCGTTCTCGCCGACGGTGCCCTCGGCTTCGGGCAAGACCGGTTCTCCGAGCCACTCGAGTTTACGACGGCCCGCCAGGCAGAGCACGGCACAGATCGCGTCCTGATCATCGGCACGGCCGACAACCTCCCGGGCGATGCGAGGATGGCTGGAGATTTCTCGTACCGGTTGTTCCAGGCGCCGGAGCCGACACTGCTCGATGCACGGCTGCATCCGGCCCAAGGAGGAGACCTGGCGTTGCGGGAGACGTTGCAGGAGCTGACCGGCATCAAATCTCTGCGTCCCGGTGAGCAGCTGGCGCAGTTCGGGATCCGGTGGGTGGTCTTCACGGAGCCCTCACCGTTTGAGGAAGCCTTCGCCTCCAAACTCGACATGAAGCCGCTTCCTCTTACGGAGTTCGAAGCGGTATACGAAAACCTGGTCGCCAGTCCGGTTGCTTCCGAGATCGACGGAGATGCCTGGGTAAGGACCACTGGAGGGTTTGAAGGCTCCCGTTCGGAGGGGCGGGTGCGCATCGCCATGAATGCCGATTCCGGGTGGCGGCCCGAGCCGGCATCGGTCGGGTGGGCGGCCACCGTCTCTGCATCTGAGGGCCGGGCCTGGTACGAGTCGAACGGAGAGAAGGCGCTCTATGCCTGGGTTGCTGCTTTCCTGCTGGTCGGGCTGGGTGGACTTGCCATCATCGGGCGGAGGGCGAAGCAATGAAGCGAATCATCATGACGGTCCTGGTCGGCGGTGTACTTGCGGTCGCGATTCTCCTTCCGGAACCGGAGGTGGTCGTGATCCCGGTCGTATCCACGACGGTCCCGGATGCCGAGCCATCGATTCAGGCCTTCGCCCTCTGTCCGTGGGCATCCACTGAAGGTTCGCTCGCAGGATTGCTGGCCGTGCTCGCTCCAGATGACACGTCGGCCACCCTCACCTTTCCTTCTGCGGGCGAGGTGCGCGATACACAGCAACTTGGCCTCGAGGGTCTGGCCGGGGTGACGTTCGATCTCGGGGAACTGCCGTTTGAAGGGCAGATGCCTTCGGTCGTCGAGTTCACCGCAGACGCCTCGGTTGGAGTACTTGCCTACGACGATCGCATGCTGGCCGGAGCCGGCTGCGCATCGTCTGTGCCGAAAATCTGGCTGCTTCCTGGAGGCTCAACTCGCCCGGGGGACACCCTGGAACTGCAGCTTTTCAACCCCTTCCCGGAGGATGCCCGGGTCACGGTCGTCATGACGAATGAGACCGACTTCGAACCAGAACCGAGTCTCGAAGCAGTCACGGTGAACGCCCTGAGCTGGCGGACGTACGACATCGCCGCGCTGCTGCCACTGCGTGAGTCGCTTTCGGCGGTCATCGAGGTCGAGAAGGGTGTTGTGATTCCGGCCTTCCTGCAGGTCGGCCCCGAGGATCAGGCGCTGTGGACCGGTGTCGACCGGGCGGAAACGTGGGAGTTTCCTCTCGTGGCGACCGCCGGTCTCGATGCCTCTCTGGTTCTGGCGAACCCGACCTCGCTCGCCGTCACCTACTCAATCGACCGATTCGGCACGAAGACATCTGAGCTGGACTTCCTCGGAGGGACTGTCGAGGCTGGCAAACACGTACGAATCCGCCTCAGAGACCTCCTGACGGAACCATCCGGTTTTCAGGTGCGGGCCGACGGCCTGCTCGGCGGAGTGATCGTGGGGGAGAGCGAACAAGCGCGCGCCGTGACGGCGGGAACTCCCACCCTGGCGGAGTCGTGGCTCATTCCGGGGCTCGGATCGCTGCCCGACGCCCAGCACGAACTCTGGATCCTCAACACATCTGCCGAGCAGGTGACCGTGACGTACGCAGCACTGAACGAGAATGGCACCGACCGCTCTGGCAAGGTCGCCGTGGCGGCGGGCTCGGTCCACCGGATCGTTTTGCCCGTGGCAGACGCGTCGGGTGTGTTTGTCGAAGCAACCGCTCCGATCACGGTCGGGGCCGCCATGATCAGGGGAGCGGCAGTTGCCTACCTGTCCCCGGTTCCCCTTCCATAGTCATAAGCCGCAAGGCCAAGCCGT
>JARGFH010000023.1:0-32498 GCA_029210695.1 Acidimicrobiia bacterium | reverse complement strand
GTGAGCCGTGAGCCGTGAGCCGTGAGCCGTGAGCCGTGAGCCGTGAGCCGTGAGCCGTGAGCCGTGAGCCGTGAGCCGTGAGCCGCAAACTCGCAATTGCCAATTGCCAATTGCCAATTGCCAATTGCCAAAAGCCCCAAAATGACAAAATCGTCTTACTCGCGAACCGGCACGTAAGACGAAATCCTTGGTGGTAGGCCGTCGAGCGCCTAGGTTGGCCCGCATGATTGGATCGTGTGCACGATGTGGAGCGCCGGCGGCGTCGATTATGTCTTACAACTATGGGGAGCGGGCGATCTGGCTGGACGACATCGGCGATGGGTTTCAGCCCGGCGCCGGATACCTGATGTGCGGCCAGCATTCAGATCGGATGACCCCACCACTCGGTTGGACGCTCACCGATCGCCGGACGGCTGCTCGTTTGTTTGCTCCGCTCGAGGTTGCCTGACGCGTCGTGGCGCTCGACCGGGACCTCATCGACGCGGTTCGAGATCTCGACGAGCATGAACTTCGCCGCTTGTTGATCCTTGCGACAGCTCACCTCGAAAGGACAGGGGTGCTGCCTCCCGGGACACAGGCGGACGTCAAACTTCGCCAGCAGCAGGTCCGCTGCGGCAAAGCGAACTGCACCCGCTGCCCGCACGGCCCCTACTGGTATGCCCACTGGCGCGAGGATGGTCGACGGAGGAGCCGTTATGTCGGGAAGTTGCTCGAGGAAGGGTGAGATTGACGGCAGAGGGGACTAACATTCTGTGCCGTCGGTTCAAGGGAAGGACATCTCCAACGTGCAGTGCCCCGGGTGCGGTGTCGATGAAGTGATCGAGATCCATCAGAAACTTCCGGATGGAACGGAAGTGGATTTCTTCTCGTGCCATAAATGCGATGAGAAGTGGTGGGACCGTGACGGCGAATCCCTAGATCTGCGCGACGTTCTCGAACTCGTTCGGAAGCCGCGTTCCTGAGCGCGGCCGGTAGCCTCCCGGCATGACTCAATCGGGTCGTTCGCCCGCCACCGCATCGGACTCCACTCCCAACTGGGTCCCGCTCGTCGGAGTCGGCATCGTCAGCCTCCTGATCCTGGGGGTGATGCGACCGGATCTCATCTTTGCGGCCAACACCCCTGCGGGTGGCGACATGGGTGCACATGTCCTCGGACCCGCATTCCTCAGGGACGTGTTGTTGCCATCCGGGCAGATCATGGGTTGGAGCAATAGCTGGTTCGCCGGGTTCCCGATCTTCTATTTCTACTTCCCGCTTCCCTCCCTCGTCATCGTGTTCCTCGATCTTGTCCTCCCGTACGGGATCGCCTTCAAGATGGTGACTGTGGCCGGTCTGCTGGCGACTCCTCCGGCGGCGTACTTTCTGGCTCGCTCAATGGGACTCTCCCGTGCTGTTGCCACCGTCGGGGGTGCGGCCGGGGGCAGTTTCGTATTCATCGAGAGCTTCACGATCTACGGGGCGAATATCGCTTCCACCCTGGCCGGTGAGTTTTCGTTTTCGTGGTCGTTCGCTTTGTCGCTCCTCTACTTCGGACTTCTGATCCGCGGCCTCAAAGACGATCCATCTTTGCTCCCTGTTGCGGCGTTGGTGCTCGGGCTCACAGCACTCAGTCACGTCATCACCACGATCGTGATCGTGTTCGCAACTCTGCCGATGTTGATGTGGAGACGGGCGGCCGGACGCATTGCGTTTACCTGGATCGCCGGCTTCGCGGTGGCAGGGTTCTGGGCGTTGCCTTTGCTGGCGAGATTCGGTTTGACCGCCGACATGGCCTGGTCGCCGCTCACCAGGTGGGACGAGTTGTTCCCGGTTGAAATTTGGCCGATCGTTCCCCTGGCGGTGGTCGGCATGGTGTGGGCGGTGCGGAAGACCGCCAGGGCCGTCCCGGTCGTCGGGTTGACCCTGATTCCGTTGATCTACTTCTGGTTGCCGGTGGCTTTCGCCGAGCAACCATGGAAACTCTGGAATGGCCGGCTCCTTCCATACTGGTTCTTCGGGTTGTCGTTCTTCGCAGGTCTGGCAGTCGGTGCTCTGATGGTGGGGCTCGCCAGGCGGTTGCCGAAGCAACTGGCCCTCTGGCAACCGATCACGGCGGTGGTCACCATCGCCCTCCTCATGGCGGCCGGTGCCTTCTCCGGCCGGCCGGGGAATTCCGGGATTGCCTTGATCGTGGCCGGGGTCGTGGCGCTGGCAGCTTTGGCCGCCATGGTGTTCGCTCTCGAGGTTCGCACCGCGATCGTGCTGGTGCTGGCCGGCTCGGTGGGCTTCGCCGGGGCTGGAGGCCTCGGCATAGCCTTTCTCTCCGGATGGGCGACCTGGAACTACTCCGGCTACGAGAGCAAGGCGCCCTGGCCCGAGTACGAAGCGCTGATGGAGACGATCGATACCCTGCCCGACGGGCGGATCCAATGGGAGGTCGATTCCGACTATCTGGATCAATACGGCACCTCGATGTCGCTGATGCTGTTCCCCTATTGGTCGGATGGGCATCCCTCGATGGAGGGCCTGTTCTTCGAGTCCTCGCTCACGACCCCGTTTCACTTTCTCAACGCCGCCGAGATGAGCAGGAAGCCGTCGAACCCCATCCCCGGACTCAACTACCACACCTTCGACTTCGAGCGAGGTGTCGAGCACCTCGAGATCTACGGCGTGCGCTACTACGTTGCTTTCAGCGAGGAGGCGTTGGCCGAAGCGGCCGCACTGCCGGAGGTTTTCGAAGAAGTGGCCGCCAGCGGCCCATTCCGTGTGTACGAGCTGCCCTCCCACGACCTGGTCGAGGTTGCCACCCATGAACCGGCCGTCTACGCGGATGGACGGGGCGGAAGCCTGTTTGCCAAGGTGCTCGGCGTTCCCCTCTCCATCATCACCGGCGAGGAACGCAAATCGCCGTTCGGGGACCTTGCCTTCGAGTGGTACGACGATATCGATCTTCTCGACCGCTGGGTCACTGCGAATGGTCCTGCGAACTGGCCCCGCATCGACGGGCTCGATGAACTACCGCTCGTCCCGATCGGCGAGCATGCTCCGGCAACCAACGTGCAGATCACCGACGACTCGCTCTCGTTCGACACTACGGCGATCGGAGTGCCCCATCTCGTCAAGATCTCATACTTTCCGAACTGGACGGCCGAAGGGGCCGATGGGCCGTACCGGGCGACACCATCGCTGATGGTGGTCGTACCTACCGAAGGGCATGTGGAGCTCCGGTTTGAACGAACCTGGGCCGAGTGGATCGGGATCGTGCTGACCGTGGTCGGTCTGGCCATCACCTTGCCGTTCGTGTGGCGCAGGGCGACCGCCAAGTGAAGCGGTACCTGCAGAGTTTCATGAACCGGGAATCCCTCGGGCAGTTCATCCGGCTGGCGGTGGTGGGCGGGTTCAACACGATCATCGATTTTGGAATCTTCAACGTGTTGCTGCTGGTCCTTCCCAACGAGCGGTGGGAGGCGTCGGTAGCCGTCACCATCTCGTACGTAGCGGCCACCGCGCTGTCGTATGTCTTGAACCGGCGGTGGACTTTCAAACTCGACGAAGGCTGGGGGTCTACCCGCGAAACAGGTGTCTTCTACGTGGTGAACATCCTGTCACTGGCCGCCACATTGGCGATCGTCGAAGGGGCGCAGCTTCTGTGGGGGCCTCTGACCGTGCTGCAGCTCAACATCGCCAAATTCTCGGCCGTAATCGTGATCTTGTTTCCGAAATATGCCGGTTACCGGGATCTCGTGTTCCGGCGCTCACTCGAGAAGGACCGGCGGAGCTGAAGAAGGCCCTTGAGGGTCCTCGGCACCCGCTTGACGAACGACGACCTCGTCTCTCGTAGCTCCTCGACCACGATGGGCACCTCGGTAATGCGGTGCCCTGCCATCTCTGCCCTCAATACGAGTTCGGTGTCGAACAAATCCAGGGTGCGCGTCGTCATGGGGACGAGCCGGGTGACCACCTGGCCCCGGAACCCTTTGATCCCGTGGGTGTCCGACACCCGGGACCCGAAGAGCGTTTGTAGCAGCAGATTGAAGGTGCGTGTCCCGGCCCTCCGCAGTGCAGAGCGCCGATCATCAGAGCCGGGTGCGCGTTTCGAGGCGATGACGACGTCGGCGTCGATGTCGAAGAGATCGCGGATGAATGGAACCGAGAAGTAGTCGATATCGAAGTTGACGATCCAGTCGGCTTCGGCGGCAGCCAGGAACCCCTCCCGCATCGCCGCCCCGTAGTCGGGTTGGGGGAGCGAAAGCACGAAGACAGACGAGCCTTCTAGTCCCCGTGCGATCGCAAGGGTCTCATCGGTCGAGCCGTTCTCAACTAGGTACACAGAAACGTCGGCCTCGAGTTGCTCGAGTTCCGGGCGCAACCGAGCCCAGGCGGTAGCCAGGAAGCCGGCTTCATTGTGGATGGGGATGACAATCGAGACACTGACCATTGGCGAGGGGAGTTTAGGCGGGAGAGAAGGGTCCACTTCCGTGCCGTACAATCCGGGCTCAACGCGGAAAGGACCGTATGAGTGATTTTGAGATGATCTTCAAGGCATACGACATTCGGGGCCGCACCGACACCGGTGACCTCGACGCAGAGGGAGCCCGCCGTATCGGCGCGGCGTTTGCGTCGTTCGTCTCCGCCGATCGGATCGCAGTTGGTCGCGATTGTCGCGCATCGTCGCCGAGCATCGCCGGTGCGTTCATCGAAGGAATCACAGGTCAAGGTGTCGATGTGCTCGATCTCGGAGAGGTTGCTACCGACACGGTGTATTACGTATCCGGTCGCGAGGAAGTCCCGGGGGCAATGATCACCGCCTCGCACAACCCTCCCGAATACAACGGCATCAAGCTGTGCCGCGCCGGTGCTGCACCCGTGGGGCACGATACCGGGCTTCAGGACATCCGGGCGATGGCGGAAGGTGAGTTGCCGGTTGCCGAAACACCCGGGTCGGCCGCCGACTTCGATGGTTTGTCCGGATATATCGAGCATCTGTTCTCGATCGTGAACGGACCGGCCATCGGAAACCTCAAAGTGGCAGTCGATGGCGGCAACGGGATGGCAGGAGTTGTGCTTCCGGCGGTCTTCGCTCGCATCAGCGCAGATCTGGTCCCGTTGTATCTCGAGCCGGATGGGACCTTCCCGAATCATCCGGCCGATCCGCTCAACCCCGACAATCTGGTCGACCTGATCGCGTTGATGGAAACAGAGGGCGCCGACCTCGGCGTTGCCTTTGACGGCGACGCCGATCGCGCCTTCTTCATCGACGACCAGCGCCGACCGCTGTCGGGGAGCACGACAACGGCGCTGATCGCCAAATGGTTTCTGGCACGGGAACCCGGGGCGACCATCGTCCACAATCTGATCACGAGTCGAGCGGTGCCCGAGGTCGTGATCGCCGCCGGTGGAAAGCCGATTCGCACCCGCGTCGGCCACTCGTTCATCAAGCAGATCATGGCGGAGACCGGCGCCATATTCGGCGGCGAGCACAGCGGCCACTACTACTTCCGTGACAACTACCGGGCCGACTCCGGCATGCTGGCGATGCTGGTGCTCCTTCAAGTGCTGTCCGAATCGGGGCAATCTCTCTCGCAACTGCGCACCGAAGTCGAGCCGTACGCCGCATCCGGGGAAATCAACCTCTCCGTTGCCGATCAGAATGCGGCGCTGGTCACCGTCGAGCGGAAGTTCGCCGATGGCGAGATCGACAAGACCGACGGGCTGACGGTGTCGTGGTCGGACCGGTGGTTCAACCTGCGGCCGTCTAATACCGAACCGGTCTTGCGCTTGAACGTGGAAGGGGCAGACGCGGCGATGGTGGACCGCATGGTGAGCGAAGTCCGCACTGTGATCGAGGGCAGCCCGTCGCCTGCCGGGCTCATCGCTCCAGAGCTCAAGGCCATCCTGGTATGTCCGAAATGCCATGGGGATCTCCGCGAGGACGTCGGTGCCTCCAAACTCGAATGTCTCGACTGCGGGCTGCGGTACCCCGTTGAAGATGGCATCCCCGTCATGCTGATCGATGAAGCCGAGCAGCCGCGCTGATGTGGGCCATGATCGAAAGCCTTCCGGACCAGTACCGGTGGGCGTCCGAACTCGAAGCTCCCACCATTGCCCCGGCTTCGACCGTGCTCGTATGTGGGATGGGGGGGTCCGGGATTTCCGGGGATTTCGTTCGCGTCGTTACGGCGGCAGAAGGCGTCGACGTGCGGATTCACAAGGACTACGGACTGCCTGCCTGGGCTGAGCACGTGCGACCGGTGGTCGTTGCCGTGTCGTACTCGGGGAACACGGCAGAAACGCTCTCATCGGTCGATGCTGCCCTCGACTACGGCTTGCCGGTGGCAGTCGTGGCGACGGGCGGCGAGTTGACCCGCGTCGCCGGTGCGAATGATTTGCCAACCGTTCGTGTTCCGGCCGGGATGCAACCCCGGGCGGCGCTGGGATACCTCGTCGGGGCAGTATTGAGAATCGTGGCGGCCGCCTCGCCGCTCGGTGATCCGGTTCCGATGCTCCTTGAAGCGGGGAAGGAAACCGCCGACCTGCTGGGCGTTGAGCGGGCTGGTCCCGGTCACGATCAGGCCCGTCGAATTGCGGATGCCCTCGCCGGCCGTCTGGTTGCCGTCTGGGGGTCGGCCGGCCCAACCGAGGTGGCCGCCCAACGGTGGGCAAAGCAGTTCCACGAGAACGCCAAGACGCCGGCCTACTGGTCGATTGTGCCGGAGCTCAACCACAACGAGCTCGTTGGTTGGGCCTCCTCGCACCATGGTTTGAGTAGCACAACAGGACTCGTAGTCTTGCGGGACCAGGGTGAAATGCCTGAGATTTCGCGCCGATTCAGGCTGACGGCCGACTTGGTCGGCCCGACCGTCCAAGCGGCCGTTGAGGTGTGGACGACCGGTACCTCGGTGCTGGCGCGCTCCGCCACGGCTTCGCTCATCGGTGACCTCGTATCCGTGTACGTGGCCGAGGCAGCGGGGATCGACCCTGTGCCCGTCGACATTTTGACCGAGCTAAAGAACCGATTGTGAAGGATCAACTCATGGATTTCGATATTGCAGATCCGGCCCTGGCCGGTGCAGGAGCCAGACGGATTGCCTGGGCGGGCCGGAGAATGCCCGTGCTGGAATCCCTGCGAGAGCGGTTCCGCGCCGAACGCCCGCTCGAGGGCCGGACCGTGGCGGCCTGCCTTCACGTGACGGCTGAAACGGCCAACCTGATGCTGGCGCTGCGGGACGGTGGCGCCAACGTCCTTCTGTGCGCCAGCAATCCGCTCTCCACGCAGGATGACGTGGCGGCGGCCCTCGTCGAGGACGGCATTCCGGTCTTCGCGGTGCGTGGTGAGGACCCCGACCGGTACTACCGGCACATCCACGCCGTGCTCGATGCCGAGCCCGACGTGACTATGGACGATGGGGCCGACCTTGCCACCATCCTCCACACGGAGCGCACCGAATTGAATCCGATTGGTTCAACCGAGGAAACGACGACCGGTGTGATTCGCCTGCGGGCGATGTCGAAAGACGGGACGCTCCGACTGCCGGTGGTTGCGGTCAACGACTCGGCGACGAAGCACCTCTTCGACAATCGCTACGGCACCGGGCAATCGGCGATCGACGGCATCCTCAGGGCGACCAACGTGCTGCTGGCCGGATCGACGGTGGTCGTCGTCGGCTACGGCGATTGCGGGCGCGGTGTCGCCGACCGGTCCTCGGGGTTCGGAGCGAAGGTCGTCGTGGTTGAGGTCGATCCGATCCGTGCGCTCGAAGCTGCGATGGACGGCCATCAAGTGTTGACGGCCGATGATGCCGCGGCGACCGGCGATATTTTCGTTACCGTGACGGGGAACAAGCATGTTCTAAGGGGCCGTCATTTTGAGCGGATGAAGGATGGCGCCATCCTTTCCAACGCCGGCCATTTCGATATCGAACTCGACCTGGCGGCACTGGCGGCGATGGCCGTGGCGCGGCGGCCGGTGAGGGAGAATCTCGAGGCATTCGACCTGGCCGACGGCCGGAGCCTGTTCGTGGCGGCGGAGGGCCGCCTCGTGAACCTCGGGGCTGCTGAAGGACATCCGGCCGATGTGATGGATATGTCGTTTGCCAATCAGGCAATGGCTGCCGAGTGGCTGATCGTCAACGCGGATACCCTGAAACCTGAGATCTACACGCTTCCCGAGCATCTAGACGCAGAAGTAGCCACGATCAAATTGGCCACCATGGGATGCGGCCTCGAGCAACTCACCGAAGAACAGAAGCGCTACCTCGCCTCCTGGAACGAAGGGACCTAGACGCGAGTCACTGGTCGCGAGTCGCGGTTCTGTCCCAAGGGGGCGATACGGTGCCGTCATGATCTGTTTGGCATGTCGCAGTTGGAGTTCCGGAATCGTCTGCGAAGGCTGCTCGCAGTGGACGAGATGGGGTGGGATGCAACGGCTGCCGGCCGGCCTGATTGTCCGTTCTGCGTTTGTGCACGAGGGCACACCGCGCAGGCTGGTCCACCGACTCAAGTTCGAGGGTCTGTTCCCTGCTGCAGAATGGCTGGCGGCTCGCATGGCCCCACTGATCGAAGGGTTTTCGGGGACGCTGGTCCCCATACCGAGGACGGGTACCCGACGACTTCGTTACGGGGTCGATGCGGCGCTCATCCTCGCCCGCGTTCTGGGGCGGGTGACGGGGAATCCGATTGGACGGGCCGTGCGTGCGCCGCTGTGGACGCCAAGTCATACGGGTCGCGGCTCGGCTCGACGACGTCCCCCGATGTTCTTCAGCAAAGCAACAAACCAGCCGATACTTCTCATCGACGATGTCATCACTACCGGCTCGACCTTGCAGTCGGCCGCGGGAGTCTTGAATGGGATGGTCGTCGGCGCCGTAACCGCCACACGCGCGGTGAAAGTGACTAGTCTCTTGAGTGAGGAGTATCCCTGGTTGGTGAGCCAACCGGAACTCCCAGGATCGGAGGTAGAGCGTGGAAGTTCGAGTCCGCGGTAGGAACACCAGCGTGGACGAGCGACTTCGTGAGATGGCCGAGACCAAGGTCGCTCACGCCGGTCGCTTTTTCGATGGGATACTCGACGCAGACGTCGAGTTCACAGAGGCTCAGAATCGTCGCGTGACCGAGGGACGCTTCAAAGTGGAGGTGACGAGCCGGGCGGCCGGCCAAATCATGCGCGTCGAGTCATCCGCCGAGTCCGCTGAAGCAGCGCTCGATCTGGCGGTTGACAAGATGGAGAAGCGCCTCCGCCGCCTCAAAGAGCGGCTTGTTCAGCGGTCACGGAAGGGGCGGAAAGAAGACGATATCGGCTTCGCGTCCCTCGATGAAGAAGGTGATGAGGGTCACGCCATCGTCAGGGTGAAGCAGTTCGTCATGAAACCGATGACCCCGGAAGAAGCTGCGCTGCAGATGGATCTGCTGGGCCACAGTTTCTTCTTCTTTCAGAATGCAGATAGCGAGATGCCGAGTGTGCTCTACCGCCGCCGGGACGGCGCGCTCGGATTGATTGAGCCGGCATGACCCGTGTGATCATCGTCGACGATGCTCAGTTGTTCACGGCCGGGATGTCTGCTGCTCTGGAGAACGCCGGATTCGAAGTTGTGGGAACCGCCGAAAACGCCCTGGCCGGGGTGCAGGTCGCCAAGGAGCAGCAACCGGACCTGGTTGTTCTCGATGTTCTCATGCCCGGGATTTCCGGCCTGGAGGTCGTTGACAAGCTCCTGGCAGCAGCCCCGAAGACCAAAGTCGTGTTGTTGACGGCCAGTGAATCCGGGGAGGATCTCCTCAAGGCCATCAAGGCCGGCAGCGTCGGGTATATCACCAAGACGACGCCGCTTCCTCAACTGGTGGCCGCCATGAAGGATGTTGTGGCCGGCGGGGCGGTGGTCTCGCCGGCGATGGGCATGAAGCTCTTCGAGACTGTCGCTCAGATGTTGCGTCATCGTGACGTGGTGGTTGGCCGCAAGCCTGCGCTCACCGGTCGCGAGATCGAAGTGCTCCAGGCAGTCGCCCAGGGCAGGACCAGCCGCGAAATCGGCGAGATGCTCTATATCTCGGAGAACACCGTCAAGAACCACGTTCGCAACATTCTGGACAAACTGGGGCTGCATTCACGCGGCGAAGCTGTGATGTATGCCCTCCGAGAAGAATTGATACACATCGACTGATGTCAAAAGAGCGTCGCCCGCAAGTGGTCGCTGTTGAGGCACTGGGAACCGCATGGACCGTTCACAGTCTCTACCCGGACCCAGAAACGCAGCCCGCGTTCCGGCGCGCCATCGAGACCCTGCGCGACTCGATAGAACCCGATATGGCGCTCGCTATCGAAGGCCAGCGGTTCCTATCAGACGGCTTCGAAATCGAAACCGAACGCGAGGGAGCAGAACGCCTGGCCAGACGTTGTTTCGTGCACCACATCGAATCGATACGGTTCGAAGATGCTCCGACCGCGCTGGATGTTGCCAAGTTGTTCGCATCCCTGGCGAAAGAGGAGGACACCGTCCGGGCATCGGGCGGAGTGGCTGCGGCCCTCCGTCGAGATGGCGTTGCCAGCATGTCGGTGGTTCAGCGTACGCAACTGAGGGCCGTTGCGGAAGATGAGACAACCGATCGAGACGACCGGGTGCAATCGGTCATCGAGCAGGGTGCCGATCCGAAGGAGTTCGCACTGGCGTTGATGGAGAAGGCCGGCGGAGATCCCGACCGCCTGGCGGATCTGTTCCTCGAGGAGTACCGGGCAACGCTCGATCTCGTTGAGGATGAGGACTACCAGGGGCGCGAGGAGGTGGTCAAGGCGTTCGTCGAGGCGTTCTTCCACATCCCGGAACCGGCCAACATGGAGGTGTTCGCTCGCTACCTGAACGAGCAGGAGTCAGATGCAGAGCGGGCGTTTCTCGATCAGTTCGCCGGCAACGAGTTGGCGAGGCTGGCACCGCGTCTTGATCCTTCGGGCTTGGCCCTGCTCCTCGACTATGCGCGAGTATCAACCGACAGGGTCGATGGCCGACCCGAAGAGTTGCTCGAGCTCATTCAAGCTACCGACGCTGTGCAAGCCGCTCGAGAAGTGGCGGCAGTCAGCGTTCACGAGCGACTCCGCGACCTGGCAGGCGCCCAGGCGGACCCAACGGCCTTCTTCGAGGCGCTCCGCGCGGAGTTTCCGAACCCCCAGCACTTCTTCTACCACGCGCTGGAGGTGTTCCGCGGACTGCTCTTCGCGGAGGACCGCGACGACCGATTCCGGCGGTTGATGCGAATCTGGGTGGGTAAGGTCGGTACTGCCGTTCGGCGGGGTCAATACCGGCGCGCCGAGTTGTGGCTGCGGGCGGTGCTGGATGCCAGCACGTTTGCCGAACACCGTCGCCCTGAGGTCGACGAAGCACTCGGACAGATTTCATCGTCCGAGATCATGAGTGCCGTCGTCCAGAAGGCGACCGAAGGCGGTGAGGCCGCTCCTGCGGTGCAGTTGCTCAAGGCTCTGGGAACCAGTTCCGTCGACGTGTTGATCGATCTTCTCGCTGAGGAGCAAGATGCCGCGCGCAGGCGGATGCTCGTCGACATTCTTTCGGAGGTCGCCCGCGAGGATGCGGAACCGCTGACTGCCCGGCTCAATGATCCCCGTTGGTACCTGGTTCGCAACCTCGTCATCGTCCTCCGGCACACAGGTGACCGCGGCGCTATCCGGATGATGCGCCCGGTCCTTTCGTATTCCGACCACCGGGTACGGCTCGAGGCACTGCGCGGCCTGGCGATGCTCGGTGATGAAGCCGTTCCATTCTTTGAGACGGCACTGGGTGACGATCATGCCAGCGTGCGGCAGACGGCCATCGCGTTGCTCGGAACGCACGAAACCGATTCGGCCGAGCGTTTGCTGGTCGGCGCCCTGGACCGTCGCGGTCTCGAGTTGTCTGAGAAACAGCGGGTGGTCGACTTGCTGTCGGAGCGAACCGGGCCGACAGCTCGCACCGCGCTCGAGCAACTTGCCAGGAAACGGTTCTCGTTGAGTTCGTCGACCCGGATACTCCGACGCTCGGCGAAGGACGCACTGAAGGGAAGCTCTACATGAGCGAAAAAGCGGCGCGGGCGTTGTTGGGACAACTCCGAGGGGCAACCAAGCAGCTCACCCTCTATCCGATTGATCACCCGGCGACGGGTGAAGTGTTGGCGAAGCTCCGGCAGAATGCCGATGCCCTCTCGAAGGACTCGGTCGGTGAAGTTGTGCTGTCGATACTCGGCGATTCACTTTATGAGAATCGGAGCCTGCTTGCTCATGCGTCGCTCGAGTTCAACAAGCTGCTGCGCGATCTCCAGAGTCGAGGCATTGAGTCGATTTCTTTCGAATATCCGGTATCGGAAGGCGATGTGTACGACCTGGTGGCCTTCGCCGCCGGTTTGTCTGGTGACATTCCTGCAGGCGGCACGATTCGACTCAACGAAGGACCGTTCACCAGGGCCGAACTCGAATCGGACGAAGCGATCTCCGGGCTTCGCCGGTCTTATGCCCGCTCGCTGGACGTGCTGCGGGGGGTTGCCCTTGCGCTCGAAGTTGATGAGGGCTTCGACCTGACCGGCGCCACCTGGGCAGTCGAACAGCTCGTCGAGCAGACACTCGCCCAGCCGAGCGCCTCGCTCCTGCTCTCCACGATGAAGAGCCACGACGAGTACACGTTTTATCACTCGGTCAACGTGTGCATTCTCTCGATTGCGCTCGCTCGTCTCGCCGGTCTGCCCGAGGATGAGCTGAAGTTGCTCGCCGTTGGCGCACTTCTCCACGACATCGGCAAAGTCCGGGTGCAAGCTTCGACCCTTCAATATCCCGGTCGGCTGAATCCGGAGCAATGGGCCGAGATCAAGTTGCACCCGCAGGAAGGTGCCGCCGCCATCCTCGCCGCCGCCGCCCCGGGCCAGGAGATCGCAGCCGTGGTCGCGTTCGAGCACCACGCTCGTTTCGACGGGCAGGGCTATCCGTCGCTGGTGTACGACCGCGAGCGCCACTTCTTCAGCCGGCTTGTAGCAACAGCAGACACGTACGACGCTTTGACCACCCGCCGCTCCTACCGGCGAGCGGAAACGCCAAACCGTGCTCTGCAGGTCCTCCTGCAAGGGGCGGGCACGTTCTACGATCCCAGCCTCGTACACGCTTTCATCAAGATGGTCGGCGTCTACCCGACCGGCTCGCTGCTTCAGCTGGCCGGGGGCGAACTCGTGATGGTGACCCGGAACAACGACGAAGCGTCCGACTATCCCGACGTGGTCCTGGTCAGGACGGGGACCGGCGAGTCGCTCGAGGTTCCCGAGCCTTTCTCGATGCACGGCCGCT
The DNA here is from genome assembly GCA_029210695.1 of Acidimicrobiia bacterium. Lineage (NCBI taxonomy): Bacteria > Bacillati > Actinomycetota > Acidimicrobiia > Acidimicrobiia bacterium. The sequence continues at coordinate 19,216 of JARGFH010000023.1, read as the reverse complement.
CGATCGTGGATCAGGTAACTCCGGCGGGTGCGGGCATCGACCCGGCTGCTTTGCTCGAGGTCTCCGGGTACCGCAGCGCGTAGATATCAGGCCGGCCGGACTCAGTACCTCCAGCCGCCGATAAGATTGGGCCCTCATGTCCATTCTCAGCAAGATACTTCGCGTCGGCGAAGGCAAGGCCTTCACCGAACTCGAAGCCCTGACGGCGGCCGTCACCGATCTCGAACCGATGGTCGAAGCGCTCGGCGATGCCGAGCTGCAATCTAAGACGCCCGACTTTCGCAATCGCCTGGCCAACGGTGCCTCGCTCGACGATATCGAGGTGGAGGCCTTCGCAGTTGTGCGTGAGGCCGCCAGGCGGGTGCTGGGCATGCGACCGTTCGACGTCCAGGTGATCGGCGGCGGTGCCCTTCATCGCGGCATGATTGCCGAGATGAAGACGGGTGAAGGGAAGACGCTCGTTGCCACACTCCCTTCCTACCTGAATGGATTGGGGGGCGAAGGCGTTCACGTCGTGACGGTGAACGATTATCTGGCCTCACGCGACGCCGAGTGGATGGGTGGCGTGCACCGGTTCCTCGGTCTCGAGGTTGGCCTCATTCAGTCTGCCATGACTCCCGCTGAGCGCCGGCCGGCCTATGCGGCGGACATCACCTACGGGACGAATAACGAATTCGGCTTCGATTACCTGCGCGACAACATGGCGATGCAGGTAGCTCAGATGGTCAAACGCGGGCACCACTACGCCATTGTGGACGAGGTCGACTCGATCCTTGTTGACGAAGCGCGGACCCCCCTGATCATCTCCGGGCGGGTGGCCGATACGGCGCGTTACTACCGCGACTTCGCCAGGATCGTAGACAGGCTCCGCGTCGATGAGCATTACGAAATCGATGAGGCAAAGCGTCAGGTAATAACCACCGAAGAGGGCGTTTCCCGTGTTGAGGAGATCCTCGGTGTTGAGAACATGTACGACTTCGCGGCGGTCGATCTCGTCCACCATCTCGACGTCGCGCTGAAGGCCAAGGTTCTCTACCGCACGGACGTTGACTACCTCGTTGACAACGGCGAAGTCAAGATCGTCGACGAATTCACCGGACGGGTACTTGACGGCCGCCGCTACTCCGAAGGGCTTCATCAGGCGATCGAAGCCAAAGAGGGCGTGAAGATCAAAGAGGAGAACCAGACTCTCGCAACGATCACACTTCAGAATTACTTCCGGATGTACGACAAGCTGTCCGGGATGACCGGAACGGCCAAGACCGAAGCAGCTGAGTTCGCCGAAATCTACGGACTCCAGGTTGTCGAGATACCGACAAACCAACCGATCGACCGAACCGATCAGCCGGATCTGGTCTACAAGACGGAAGATGCGAAGTTCAACGCCGTCATCGATGACATCACAGAGCGCAGCGAGCGCGGGCAGCCGACGCTGGTCGGAACTGTTTCCATTGAGCGGAGCGAACGGTTGTCGACGATGCTCCGGAAGCGAGGCGTGAAACACGAGGTGCTGAACGCCAAACACCATGCTCGAGAAGCCGAGATCATTGCGCAGGCCGGTCGGGTTGGTGCGGTGACCGTAGCAACCAACATGGCAGGTCGCGGGGTGGACATCCTCCTCGGTGGCAACGCGGATGGGTTGGCCAAAGGTGAAATGAAACGGAGGGGCTTGCTACCCGGATCGCTCGAATACAAGGAGGCATACGACGAGGCCTTTGCCCGTTTTCAGGCGGACCTGGAGGACGGCTATCGCACCGTGGTCGATGCCGGCGGCCTCTATGTCGTTGGAACCGAGCGCCACGAATCTCGGCGGATCGATAACCAGTTGCGCGGGCGGTCGGGCAGGCAAGGAGACCCGGGCGAGTCTCGTTTCTATCTCTCGCTCGAGGACGAGCTCATGCGGCGGTTCCAGGGTGAACGCGTCTCTTCGATCATGGAACGGCTGCGGATGCCCGAGGACATGCCGATCGAGGCCAAGATGGTCAGCCGCTCCATTGAACGAGCGCAGGGACAGGTGGAGTCGCAGAACTTCGAGATCAGAAAGAACGTTCTCAAGTACGACGAAGTGATGAACAAACAACGCCAGGTGATCTACGAATGGCGGTCCGGGATCCTCGAAGGCAGCGCCAGCGCGGAGCTGGCTCAGGAGTGGATCGACGAGATCTTGGCGGAGACGGTCCAATCGATCATCAGGGATCAGAGCTCTCCTTCCGAATGGGACTGGGACGTGCTCGCTTCGGATCTCTCAGTTCTGTATCCGACCGAGCTCACTCGAGACAAGGTGGACAGGCCGGGAGGTATCTCGGTGATCGATGTCGTGGAGGCGACGCTCAACGAAGCGCAAGCGGTGTATGAGCAGCGCGAAGAGGAATTTGGCCAGGAGGTACTTCGGCAGATCGAACGCAACGTGATCTTGTCGATCATCGACAACAAGTGGCGCGAGCACCTCGCCGAAATGGACTATCTGCGGGCCGGAATCGGACTGCGCGCAATGGGACAGCGCGATCCGCTGGTCGAGTATCAGCGCGAGGGATATGACATGTTTTCCGAGATGGTCGACGCCATCAAGCGCGACTCGGTGCGGTACCTCTTCCATGCGCAGATCGCCAAACAGGAGGAAAAGCCGAAGGTCCAGGTGGCGACTTCCGGCGGTGGATCTTCGACGTCCGCGAGCGGGGCGCAGGCCTACTCGGACAAGATTGGACGGAACGACCCGTGCCCGTGTGGCTCCGGCAAGAAGTACAAGAAGTGCCACGGCGCTGCTGCCGCGACCGGGAGCTAGCTCGGAACTGATCGGACGCGTTCCTGCTGCTCCTGGCGACTGATTACCATCTGACCACTCATGAATATCACCGACCCACGCGCCGCGCTCAACGATCTGCGTTCCCGGCTCGACGATGCCAGGAGGTTCCTTTGACCTCGAGTCAAAAGAACGGGAACTCGACACCCTGAGAACACGCGCCGCGTCGCCGGAACTTTGGGATGACCCGAACGCGGCCAGGGAGACAACGCGGCGACTGGCACGCTTTGAACGATTGATCGGTCAGTTCGAGCGCCTGGACGGCGCGATCGAGGACGGCGAACTCCTGCTCGAGATGGCAGAAGACGAGTCGGACAACAGTGCAATCGCCGAGGTTTCTAAGGAAATCGAAGCGGTCGATACGGAGCTGGCCAAACTTGAAGTGGAGTCGCTGTATTTCGAGGAGTACGACGACGCCGGCGCCATCGTTTCTGTGCACGCCGGGGCGGGGGGCGTCGACGCTCAGGATTGGGCGGAGATGCTGCTGCGCATGTACCTCCGCTTCCTCGATGATGAGGGGTTCGCGGTTGAAGTGGACGAGATCAACCCCGGTGAGGAGGCGGGCATCAAGTCCGCCACGTTCACCGTCCACGGCGACTATGCCTACGGGACCATGGAAGGCGAGCGAGGAGTTCATCGTTTGGTGCGAATCAGTCCATTCGACGCTAATTCCAGGCGCCACACTTCGTTTGCCGCGATCGATGTCATCCCTGAGGTCGACGACACCATTGAGATCGAGATCAACCCGGACGATTTGCGCATCGACACGTTCCGGTCGCAAGGGGCAGGGGGGCAACATGTGAACACCACGGATTCGGCGGTGCGCATCACCCACCTTCCGACCAACACTGTGGCGGCTTGCCAGGCGGAGCGGTCCCAGATCCAGAACCGGGCTAGAGCGATGGCCCTCCTCAAATCGCGCCTGGCAGACCTCGCCCGCCAGGAGCAGCGGGACCAGATGGATGAGATCCGTGGCGAGCAAACCGAAGCAGCATGGGGGCGCCAACTTCGTTCCTATGTGATGCAGCCGTACCAGATGGTCAAGGATCTTCGTACCGATGTCGAGATCGGCAATATCCAGGGTGTTCTCGATGGTGACTTGCGTGGCCTGGTTGAGGCATACCTGCACTGGCGACGGGCGCGGCAGGAGGCGTCAACTTGACCTACATTGATTCGCTTTCAGTTGACCCCTTGGTAATCTGCCGTTGGCGGGATGGAGTAGGGGTCCAGGTATCTAGTGGGATTTTCCGCGCCCGGCGCGCAACCCCGGAGTTTTTCAGATGATCCGACTTCAAGACGTCACGAAGGTCTACGAGGGTGGCTCCGTTGCCGTCCGCGACGCAACCCTCAACGTACCGAAAGGCGAGTTCGTCTTTCTCGTCGGCCCTTCGGGTTCCGGGAAGTCGACCCTCATTCGACTGATGCTCCGTCAGGACGATGTAACCCGTGGATCCATCTGGGTGGCGGGCAAGGATGTCACCAAGATGCCGTCCTGGAAAGTGCCGTTCCTGCGGCGCTCGATCGGCACCGTGTTTCAGGACTTCAAACTGCTTCCCAACAAGACGGTGGCAGAGAACGTGGCTTTCGCTCTCGAGGTGCTGGGCCGTCCCCGTTCTGTGATCCAGCGCCAGGTGGGACAGGTCCTTGAACTGGTCGGGCTCGACGACAAGGCTGAGCGCAAACCGAAACAGCTCTCGGGCGGCGAGCAGCAACGTGTGTCCATCGCCAGAGCATTCGTGAACCGACCACCAATCATGCTGGCAGATGAGCCGACCGGAAACCTCGATCCGGCCACGAGTGTCGGGATCATGCGACTGCTCGACCGAATCAATCGAACCGGTACCACGATCGTCATGGCAACCCACGATCATGCGATCGTCGACGCGATGAGACGGCGCGTTGTTCAGCTGGAAGCCGGCCGAATCGTGCGGGATCAGTCGAGCGGACGGTATGAGCACATCGCGGAGGTGCAGGTGGCCTTGCCGCCGGTGGAAGACGTCGTCGCCGATCTCACCCAACTGGCCGAACAACACAGCGCCGCCGAGTCCGACACCGATTCCTCTGAGGAGACCGAATCGTGAGCCGGATCACCTATCTCCTGCGCGAGGCGTTCGTCAACATGGGTCGCAATGCCCTCGTCGTGGTCGGCGCGATTCTGGCGGTGTTCGTTTCGCTGACGCTCGCCTTCAGCGCGCTGGTGCTGAATGAGCTCGTCAAGTCGAACACCCTGCAATGGCAGGACGGCGTCCATGTGATCGTCTGGTTGAAGGACGAGGTGCGCGACGGTGTGACCTTCGAAGCACAGATGGGATTGCTCGACCAGGTCAACGACTGGGAGGAGGTCGACACCGCGACCTTCGTCGGCAAGGCGGAGGCATACCAGGAGTTCCAGGAGATGTTCGCCTCCAACCCGGCGATGCTCGAAAACGTCAATCCGGCCATTCTCCCGGCCTCGATTCGCATCAAACTCAACGACATCGAGCAGTACCGGGCGATACAGCTGCGACTCATCGACCAGCCGGTGGTCAAGGAAGTGACATCACCCGGAGAGAGCATCGAGCAACTGGCTGATCTCAGCAACGTTCTCAACATGATCGGAGTCGTGCTGGCCATAGTCCAGGGGGCTTCGGCGGTGGTGCTGATCTCAAACACGATCAGAATGGCTATCTATGCGCGCCGTGAGGAGATCGGCATCATGAAGCTGGTCGGTGCTTCGAACTGGTTCATACGTGTCCCGTTCCTCCTCGAGGGCATGCTTCAGGGTTTCGGTGGTGCGTTTTTTGCCGTCGTGATGGTGTTCTTTGCGCGGACCCGTTTGGAGAGCATCGACGACACCATCGGTTTGTTTGACTTCCAGGTTGCCGACTCCTTCTTCTGGCGATGGACGATTCTCTTCCTCTTGTTCGGTGCCCTGGCCGGATTCCTGGGCTCGGCGCTCGGCCTTCGCAGGTACCTGAGAGAGTGATGTGATGCGACGATTGATGATCCCGATTGCGATGCTCCTGATGCTGGCCCTGGCGGTGCCGGTCGGCGCGCAGTCGAATGAGCAGAAGCTGAGCGAGATCGAGAAGGAGATCAATCAGCTCAATAGCCAGATCAAAGCACAGAAGGAGATCAAGGACCAGCGCGCTTCCGCTGTGGCTGCGGTTGCGGCCAGGCTCTCCGAACTGCAAGGGCAGATCGCCGAGGTTCAGGCACGGGTCGATACCAAAGAACTCGACATCGCCAATCAGGAATCCGAACTCGCCGATCTCGAGACTTCCTTGTCGAATCTCGAGGCACAGATCGCCAGAACTCAGCTCGAGACTCGCCAGACGAGAGAGATAGTTCAGGAGCGGGCTGTGGACCTCTATATGTCCCGATCGCTGAACGTCGGTGGGGTCTTGCTGGCCGTGGACGAGATGGCCGATGTCACCGTCGGTCTGGAATACGCCGGTCAGGTGATCGAAGATTCGGAGGCCCTGATTCGCCGCCTGGAGGTGCTCGAGCATCAAGAGGAACTACAGCAGGAGCAGATCGAGGCCAATAAGGAGCGGACGAAGGAAATCCTGGCGAAGTTGGAGACGGAGCGGGTTGCACTCGTGGCCGACCGCACGCTTCTGGAAGAGAAAGAAGCCGAGGTCGCGGTCGAGCTGGATTCGGTCAAGGAACTTCTGGCGGAGATCCAGTCGGACATCAACGAGGTTGAAGGAGAGCTGACCGCTCTCGAGCGAGAACAGGCCGCCATGGAAGCTGCGATTCGGGCAGCGCAGTCGACCGGCGGCGAGAAGGTTGGTGCCCTCCGCTGGCCGGTCAGCGGATCGGTTTCTTCGGGATTCGGATACCGGATCCATCCGATCTCGGGTGTCCGGAAACTCCACACCGGCATCGACATCTCGGTCGGCAGCGGCGTCCCGATCGGTGCCGCCGGTAGTGGTGTTGTCATTCTGGCGAGCTGGTACGGAGGCTACGGCAATGCCGTAGTCATCGACCACGGCGGCGGTTTGGCCACTCTCTATGCCCACCAGAGTTCGCTGGCGGTCGGCGTCGGTCAGTCGGTGAGCGAGGGCGATACCATCGGGTACGTCGGATCGACCGGCTACTCGACGGGTCCCCATCTTCACTTCGAGACCCGTGAATTCGGGACCCCGGTCAATCCGATGGGCTACCTCAGCGGTTGATGAAGGTAGTCACCACCAACCGTCGTGCCCGTTACGACCACGAGATCCTCGAAACCTTTGAGGCAGGGATCGTTCTGGTCGGTTCCGAGGTGAAGAGCCTGCGGGACGGACAAGTGAATCTGAAGGACTCCTACGTCACCGTCAGGGGAGGTGAGTTGTGGCTGGTCGGGTGCCATATCGCCCCCTACGCATTCTCCAGGCTGGGCGGCCATGAACCCGAACGAGACCGGAAGCTCTTGTTGCACCGACGCGAGATCGACAGGGTGTCTGCCAAGCTGGCTGAGAAGGGCCTCACCTTGATCCCCCTCCGCATCTACTTCAAGGAGGGAAAGGCGAAAGCCGAACTGGGTCTGGGGCGGGGCAAACGGGCGTACGACAAGCGGCAGTCGCTCAAGGCGAAAGAGCAGAAGCGAGAAATGGATCGTGCTCTGCGCCATCGAGGGAGGCAGTGAGGTGGCCGCAACGGTGAAGATCGCCACACCCCCGAGATCGAGGGCTACCGCAATTTTGGAAAGCCCGTGGGCAAAGACGACGCAAGGTGCACTCGCACCCTCGGGTCTTCGAGGCGGGCCGAACCAAAACCTGGAACTTCGAACTCCACCTTGTGGAATACGTGCGCCCCGTTATCGTTGTCACTATCGGTGGACAACCCAATTGGGGGTGAAACGGTTTCGACGTTGAATGTTGAGGCGCCGGAAGCGAGCCGAGGTCCCCGGAGTCCTCGTTAAAGAGCCGGGAAACACCAATAGGTGCCGAAGATAACTTCGCCCTGGCTGCGTAACTAAACGCAGCTCGTCTGCCCGGAGGGTTCCTGTCCCGCCGGATCCAGGCGTCGCAATACAGGATGCTCCCCGAGGGATTCCGGGACTGAGGGGCTAAGACCAACTCCGGATAGGGCAGAGGGAAACTAGCCATCAGAGTCCCACTGTTCCGAATGCTTGCTGAAGGCTGCGCTCGGAGATGCCGGCGCCGATGATTCAGCGGACCGGGGTTCAACTCCCCGCACCTCCACCAGTAGCCGACCTAGTGCAAGGGGTCCCGGTAGCGATACCGGGGCCCCTTCGCGTTCCTCATGTGAGAGCATGAACCAATGGAAGCCCTGCTGGTCATCTCGATGGTCGTGGTCGGAGTTGCCTGCGCTGCGTATGGAGTGCACCGGGTTGCGGTATGGATGGAGGATCGGGGGTGGATCTTCTATCGGACAAAACGGATGCCGAGAGGCGCCGGCGGTATGGCAGCCATGGAGGTGGCAGCAATGCTCGAACCCGAGGTCGAGCATGTGATAGAGGAGATTCGTTCTGAGCGGCTCATCTCGGAACAAGACGAGGCGGGGATGCTAACCGCTGATCGATCAGCCATGGCCGGCCCGGTTACTCCTGTCGACGATTCCGATCGCGCCGCCTCCGATGATGAGGCATAGGGCGGTCAACGTAGCCGGTCCGTAGGGCAGTTGTGTGCCGGTGAAGGGGAGAACCTCAATCGACCCGGTGGTTTCCGGAGCCTCGCCCGGCCCGGCGAGGCAGAAAATTGCTTCTGCGACGTTCGCCTCAAAGGTGCCGGTCGGAGGCGGAGTGAGGATCACACGACCCCCGCCGATATCGATGCCATCTGTCGATGTTTCGGCAAAGACGAGTTGCAGCATCGTCACTGTCCAGGAGTCGTCCGTCAGCTGGTACCAATACTCGGATGGGCCGCCCATCTCGATGACTGTGGGTGCCGATCCCGTCGTAGCGGCTGCGGCTATGTGACCGTCGGCTAGGAGGAAGGTGTTGCTCGTTTCGCAATCGTCGGCTCCGGCCGCATGCTGAACGCCGAGCACGACGAGAGCAAGCAGAAAAATGGTTGTGAATCGCGTTCCAACGATATCCACCCTGGACCCCATCGCCTCTCCCATGACCTTCCAACCATACTATGGGGGGCCTTCTCCACCGGGGTTTGGTCGGAGAGGGTCCGCTCTCCATTCATCGAGTGTTCGCGCGATCTCGGAACGAGCCACGTCGAGCATGGTCCCGGCGTCGTCGGCCCGTCTCTCGATCGGGACGCCGAATCGCACCCGCACCTTGGTCCCGAATGGGATGGGGAACATCTTGTTGATCAACAGCCGCCAGGATCCGTCGATCGTCGTCGGCACCACCGGCAAGGTGGGTGCTGCGTCGAGTAGGACCGCCGTGCCGGCTTTGCGGAAGTCCTTGAGTGCGCCATCGCGCGACCGCGTTCCCTCGGGGAAGATCACCGCGGAGACATCCCGCTGCTGGCAGGTGGCGGCGAAGGCGGCGATGGCGCGGACCGAGTCGATCCTGTTCCCCCGATCGATGATCACGTTGCCACCCCGTTTTAGATTGAACGAGATCAGCGGGATCCATTTGGCTAGTTCGATCTTCGCCACATATTTCGGATAGTTCGAGAACAGCAATCCGCCGAAGATCGGGACGTCGAACAGGCTCTGGTGGTTCGAGAGGAATATGTAGCCGCGTCCGGCGAGCACCGCCGGGTCTCGTTCCACTGTCAGCCGGACGCCCGAAATGCGGAACGTCCAAATCAGGACACGCTGGGCTGCGCCGACCGCGATCTCCATGGCCCGGAGGCTGAAGAGACGGGCGATGCGAGCGCAGATGTCACCGAGGACCAGGGTCGTTCCAAACGCGACCACCATCGGAATAGTGGTCACCCAGTCGATGCAACGAAGCCACAGGGGACGCGATTGCTCCATCGGCCTGATCGTAGCCTCAAGCATTGGGCCTCTGGGCTTTGGGATTGAGCCGTCCGTTTGCGCGCGGTTCGGAGCCAAATGCCAATTGCCGATTTCGCTATTTCCTACTGCCAATTGCTCACGGTTCGCGGCACGCGGCCCATCGCCGGCAGCTCATGGCTCGATATTCCCCCGCGTCGATCCTTCTGATGCGATAGGTTGTCTGAGACCGCTCTCGAAAGGAGGTGCCGACATGATCCGAATCTCGATGTTCTCCGGCACCACGGCGTACGCCGGATCGACGAGCGACCTTCTCGCCATCTGACCGAGCCGCCGATCCGGAGTGCCCGGCACCTGCCTGCCCCTTGGGCATCTTCTGTGCCACCAACGAACCCACGCGGAAAGGACCGTCATGTACCACTATGACGTGCGCGCCGTTCGAGCGATCGCCCGGGAGCGTCAGGCCAATGCCAGACCACATCCCCGGCCAACGCGACGGACCGCTCCACGACCACCAACCAAGCCGCGCCGGAAGCCGGCCCGGTCGCGACCCGACTAACGAGTTCTAGCCGGCGATGGCCTGGAGCAGCCAAAGAACAACCATGCCGGACAAGATGGTCCACAGCACGCTCTTCGTCCTCCATGCGACGGCCGAGGCGACCAGGCCGGCAATCAATCTCAGGTTCCCCAGCGTGACATCGATAGATCCCGCTTGAACGAGGAAGGCCGGGGCGGCGATAGCTGCGAAAGCCGCAGGTGGAATGAACCGCAGTGCGCGCTGCACGGACTCGGGCAGTCGATCGGCTCGATCAGACAGCGCGATGAACGAGAACCGGAGGGCAAATGTCCCGATGCCGACTGCCAGGATGACGAGCCAGAGTGTCACGGGGGAGTATCGCGTCACGCCCGGGCCTTCCGTTCGAGCCCAACACCGGCGGCGATGCCTGCTACCGCCGCCAGGGGCAAGGCGAGGTTGTAGGGCAACCCGGCGGCGATGATCACCAGGGCTCCGGCCACCGCGGCCGCGATACCGTCAGCGCGATCGCGGATTGCCGGTACCAGGAGGGCGAGGAACACGAGCGGAACCGCGAAGTCGAGCGACCATGGGTCGGGCACACCGGCTCCCAGAATCGCTCCCGCCGCGGTCGAGAGTTGCCAGACAATCCACAGTGTCGTGGCGATTCCCAGGTAGTAGCTCAGACGCGATCGGAGATCCCAGGTCTCGTCCCGGTACCGGATGATTGAGAAGGCGTATGACTGGTCGGTGAGAAGATAGGAAGCGACGATCCGCCTGGACACCGGCAGGCCGGAAAAGTGAGAAGCCAGCGAGGCGCTGTACATGAGGAAGCGGGCGTTGATGACCAGAGGGGTGAGGATGATGACGGCGAGCGCGGCGTTCTCACCGATGAGGGCAATCGCAGCCAGCTGCGACGCACCTGCGAATACCACGACTGAAAGGCCAATCGCCTGCGAGACATCGAGTCCTGCATCTATCGATGAGATGCCGGCAATCAACCCGAACGGAATCACCCCGAGGAGGATCGGCATGACGTCGCGCACGCCGCGCCGGTAGCTCGTGTTTCCATTCATGAACGAGCAAGGCTAGTGCCGGAAGGCCCACAGCTTTGGGCTGAGTGGACGAGTCAGGTCATCGCCGGCCGGATACGCTGCAGGCATGGAACGCCTCAGATTCGTCAATGCCTTCTCAAACCTCGTCGGCCGGTGGGCCGTCTATCAAGATGCTCCCCGCGACCCCGGATCCGTCGTAGAACTTGCCCATGCCCGTATCGCTCTAGACATAGCCCGCCTCGCCGCGGCAGATGCCAGGGATGGCTGGGACAACCGTTCGCAGGGTCCGGTCCGGCCTCCGAAACGAACGAGCGTCTCGGATGACGACCTCGCTCGACTCCGGGTGCAGGTGTATCCAGGAGGCTGAGGCGGGTCGGCCGGAACGCCACGACTCGGAAACCCTCATCAGAACCGGCGGTCCGTCTAGTCCCCCAGGGAGACCCCGAGGGTGCGCGCCGTCTTGACCCACGGATGGTCCAGTGGAACCGTCCGGCGTTGTCCGGCTACCTCCTCGAGCGGGACCGGCACGGCTTCTTCGCCTCGCGATGCCACCATGATTCCGTGCCGCCCTTCGGCAATGAAGTCTGCGGTTGCTGTGCCGAGCCGGGTGGCGAGGAGCCGGTCGAGCGGTGATGGGATGCCGCCTCGCTGGACATGACCGAGGATCGTCACCCTCGACTCGAGACGGGTGCGCTCTTCGAGCTGGCGTGACAAAAGATGGGTGGCGTCTGCCCGCTCCGCCTTGAGTTCGGTGAGGCGCAGTTCGGCTGCGACTCGGTCTTCTTCCGACTCTGAAGTTCTCTTGACTTCTTTCAGTCGGTTTCTCTCTTCGGCGTGCTCGACCGACATTGCTCCTTCGGAGACGGTGACGATGCTGAACGGGCTGCCCGCCGCCTGCCTGGCGAGGATCGATTCGGCAACTGCGTCGATGTGAAAAGGGAGTTCGGGGATGAGGATCACGTCGGCGCCGCCCGCCAGGCCGGATCCAAGTGCAAGCCACCCCGCGTTGTGGCCCATCACCTCTACAACGATGATCCGGTGATGGGAGTGGGCGGTTGAATGGAGGCGATCGATTGCCTCGGTGGCAATGTCCATGGCGGTGGCGAAGCCGAAGGTGATGTCCGTCCCCGCCACATCGTTGTCGATCGTCTTGGGGAGGGTGACGACATTCATCCCGGCCTCAGCGAGATGGAGGGCGTTTTTCTGAGTGCCGCCGCCGCCGAGGCAGACGACGGCGTCGAGATGGTGTGCTTCGTAGGTCTCGATCATGATCCCGGTCATGTCCATCTCGACACCGCCTACATTCATACGAGAGGGCTTATCCCGGCTGGTCCCGAGAATCGTCCCGCCCGCGATCAAGATGCCGGACATGGCGTCCGAGTCGAGGCGCAGATGGCGGTTTTGCATCAAGCCCCGGAATCCATCCCGAAAACCGATCACCGACATGCCGTGCGAACGGATGGCGGCTTTGCCGATTCCGCGAATGGCGGCATTGAGGCCGGGCGAGTCGCCACCTGCGGTGAGTATGCCGATGTTCATAGGTTCGAGTCCTGTTCGTGAGCGGCGAACGATACCCGGCGCGCTCTGTTGGGTCGATCAACGGGCCTACCATCCCGACCATGCCGGCCCTCCCGAGTGATCCTGCCGACCGTGTCGAGGCGCTCCTCGATGCGGTGGTCGATGTCAAGGTGGGCGGAGCGCGCCGGGCAGGTCAGGTGGAGATGGTGCGCGCCATCGCCGAGGCGTTGGAAACGGGCGCCCACGTGTTGTGTGAGGCGGGTCCCGGAACGGGAAAGTCTTTCGGCTATCTCATTCCGGCCGTCGCCTCCGGGAAGAAGGTTGTGGTTTCTACCGCCACGAAGAGCCTTCAAGATCAGCTCGCAGGTCGTGATCTGCCGTTTCTGGCTGAATCGCTCGAACCGCTCGGCGTGCGGTTCTCGTGGGCGGTGATCAAAGGTCGCCAGAACTACCTGTGCTTGTCCAAGCTCGAGGAGTTGGGTGAGGGATTCGAACAGGGCGATCTCTTTGCGGACGTAGCTCGTGAGCCCGACTTGATTGCCACCCTTGTCGAATGGGCCGGGGTGCATGAAACCGGTGATCGTGATGATCTTCCCGTGGCCGTCCCGGATGAAATCTGGTCGGAAGTCTCTGTCTCGGGGATGGAGTGTCCTGGTAGGGACGACTGCCCGCAGGGGGTTGACTGCTTTGCGATGGCTGCGTTCGATCGCGCAGCCACTGCCGACGTCGTCGTCGTCAATCACCACCTCTACGGGGCGGACATGGCGCTCGATGGCGGTGTCTTGCCGGAGCACGATGTTGTGATCTTCGACGAGGCGCATCGGCTCGAGGACACGATGGCTTCTGCGCTTGGTATCGAACTGACCCCGGGGCGGATCTGGCAATTCCATCGTTCGGTGTCGTCTTTTGCGAGACGGGTCATGCCGCCGGAAGATGCCCGCCGGTTGCTCGACCCATTGCGGGATCGTGCCAGGGCGTTGGAGACCGAATTAGATGGTGCGGCGGCGGGACACATGCCGGATCCCCGGAACTCGAACGTCGGCGGTGAGTTCACTTCGACGGCGGCAGTCGTCGCTCGCATCAACGGTCGGATTCGGGCTGCCGAGCCCGCCACTTCCGGTCTGCGTGGTGCACGTGCCAGGGCGATGAGATTGGGCGGTCACCTGGCCGGGGATCTCGCCATGGGCCTCGACCCACCCGATTCCCACGTGTCCTGGGTCGAAACGGACGGCCGGAGAAAACGCTTCAAGGTCGCTCCGATCGATGTCGGGCCTCTGATGGCGGAACGGCTTCTCTCCGAGCGCCCGGCCGTCCTCACCAGTGCAACGCTGTCGGTGGGAGGGTCTCTCCTTCCGTTCGCCCTCCGCTTGGGTTTCGCGGCGGATCCCGACGATGTTCCGCTCGGCGCCCGCATGCTGTCGGTGGGGAGCCCTTTCGACTACGAGACGCAGGGGCGCATCTACGTTGCCGCAGGTTTGCCCGATCCCAGGCAACCCGGCTGGCGAGACGCCGCCGCCGAGGAGATCGTTGCACTCGTGGAAGCGGCCGGTGGGAGAGCCCTGGTCCTGACGACCAGCTACCGCATGCTCGAGCTGGCGGCTGAGCGGTTGCGGGCGGGTACCGACCTCGAGGTGCTTGCTCAGGGGGACCTTCCCAAGCGCCGTCTCGTTGAGCGATTCGAGCAGGACGAGACGTCCGTCCTCGTCGCCACGATGGGGTTCTGGGAGGGACTCGACATCCCGGGCCGGGCACTGGAACTGGTCGTCATCGACCGTCTGCCGTTCCCGCGGCCCGATGATCCCTTGTGGGTGGCGCGACGGGAACTCGCCGAGGCGCAGGGTCGATCGGCTTTCCAATCCGTCGACCTCCCGCGGGCGACGATGTTGCTCGCCCAGGGAGTCGGCCGGTTGATCAGGACAACCTACGATCGGGGAGTGGTGGCCATCCTCGATGCGCGGCTGGCGAAGATGCGATACGGACGGGTGGTGCTCGGGTCGCTGCCCCCGATGCCAATCACGGCCGATCGGGAGGACGTTCTGTCCTTTCTCCGCCGGCTCTGAGCGCGGCAGCGTCGGGCGGTCCGGCGATCAGTTCTTCATGGATGCGTACGAGGCGTAGTGATGGATCGCGATTCCGGAATATTGTGGGACGGCCGAATACGCCGCTTCAACTTCCGCCAGTTCAATCTCCATCTCCGCGGTACCCTCTTCGGCGAACGACACCTTGTCCAAACCGACCGGTGCAGTCTCGACACCGATAGCGAACAGCTTGTCCATCGAAGCGGCCAGGTCGGCTTCGTTCTGCGAGAGGGAGAGTATGCCGTCGGGTCCGGCCGCAGAATCCCGGTAGGCCATGACCACGATGCCATCCGAGCGTTCCAGAACGAGCTCGACGAGGGCAGTTCGCTTCACGCGGTAGGCCGGATCGTCCCACCAGAACGGAACTGCCGTGTGGACTTGAAGGGGTCCTGCGTGGCGCGCAGCTTCGTCGAGCCCCGCCAGATACGACTGGATCAGCCGGTTCCGGCGCTTCGTGTTCCAGTCGGAGTTCAGGTAGGGCTCTACGTCGAACACCAGACCGTCGAATGCGTTGAAACCGACGACCTCGTCTACCCATTCGCTCCAGGGTGCGCGGTCTGACGCCCACAAGGGATCACCTGCCATTGCGAAGACCTGGATGCCCACTGCATGGGCGCTCTCGATGAATGGGGCGTAGAGCGGGCTACCGGAGAATCCGGGTGGGGAATGGAGGTAGAGATCGGTGATGCCGTGATCCACCGCGAAGGTGATGACCCCATCAACCGGCCCATCCCACACCCAGAGGGCGCGCCGACCAAGTGCCTGAGCGGGAACCATGGTGGCGATGACCATGGAGAGGGCGATGACGATCGTGAACCCGGCCCGTTTGATGTGCATGTTGCCTCCCCTCAGCACAATAACGACCACTCTGCGTGGTGTAAAGGGGCAGCCATGCATGGAATGTTGCAGATCGCGCCAATCGCCGGCGAACGCACCGCTCCGGTACGTCCACGGATCGCGTACCGTTAACCCGGTGGAACGCGCAACGCTCGGACGAATGCAGAACCCCGTCCGGGGCATGCTGCATGGGACTGCCGCGGTTCTGTCGGTGGCCGGCCTCGTCAACCTGATCGTTCGAACGATGGACAACCGACCGAGCATGTGGTCGATGGTGTTCTTCGGCGTCAGCCTCATCCTGCTCTACACCACGAGCAGCCTGTACCACTCCGTTCCTTGGAACAGCACATGGAAGAAGCGGATGCAGCGTCTCGATCATTCGATGATATTCCTGTTGATCGCGGGTTCGTACACGCCCATCGCATACAACGTGCTGGACGGCCGGTGGCGTTCGGCCACCCTGGCGGTCGTGTGGGGGATCGCAATCGTCGGAATCGGTCAGAAGCTGTTGTTCCCCAAAGTACACACATGGTTTTCGGTCACATTGCAGACGACCATGGGGTGGATCGCGGTAGTCCCGATTACTGAGATCGCCCGACGTCTCCCGGTGGAAGCAATCGTTTTCCTCTTTCTTGGAGGCTTGTCGTACACCGTCGGGATGGTGATCTTCGCGACAAGCCGACCGAAGCTCTTTCCCAGGGTGTTTTCGCATCACGAGTTATTCCATGTGCTGGTCGTCGCCGGGTCCGTTGCTCACTATCTCGTCGTATGGTTGTGGGTAGTCCCGCTGGTCGCATGAACCTTCGCAACGACCGACCCGGATGTCGTGTGATTCGATGCGCGTTCCCACACTGATTTATGCGGCGATGATCGCTCACGCCCGATTCGAATTTCCCAATGAGGCTTGCGGGCTGCTGGCGGCCGACGAGACCGGCGCCCTGCGTATGTGTTACTGCCTGACGAATGGAGACCGTTCTCCGGTGACGTACACGGTTGACCCGACTGAACACTTCCGGTCTTTGCAGCATGCTGAGCGCAACGGATGGGAGCTGGTCGGCGCGTTTCACTCTCACCCCCGCAGCGCCGCGTTTCCATCGAGTACTGATCGCCGCCAGGCTCTCGAGCCCGACTGGTTGTATGTGATTGTTGGAATGGTCGAGTCCGCCGACCCGGAGGTCAAGGCGTACCGGATTCGCGATGGAGTTGTGGCTGAAGAGTC
Organism: Acidimicrobiia bacterium; assembly: GCA_029210695.1. Classification (NCBI taxonomy): domain Bacteria; kingdom Bacillati; phylum Actinomycetota; class Acidimicrobiia; species Acidimicrobiia bacterium. Next base: position 2,346 of record JARGFH010000023.1, on the reverse strand, counting down.
GCTTTGTCTGGATCGCCCGTAAGACCCACAACCCAGAACCTCTGCCGCTCCCTACACTCCTACCGGTGCAGCTCACGGTTCTCGGGTCCAACGGAACATACGGTACTCCGGGCCGTCCTCCCTCCGGATATCTTGTGGAGCACGAGGGGACCCGTATCTGGATGGATGCCGGTCCAGGTACGTTCGCCGCGCTTCAGGATCAGCTCGATCCGGGTGATCTCGATGGAATCGTGCTGACCCATGTGCACGGAGACCACTGCCTCGATATCTTCGGTTTCTACTACGCCATGCGCTTCGGCCGCCGACCCGGGTTGATCTTCCCGACCTACGTTCCGGAGGGACTCGAGGATCGACTGGTGGGGTTCCTCGAGGGAGGCGAACCGCGGATCAAGGGCAGCCACCCCATTTCAGATGTTCTCGATTTCCGGATCATGGGGGCCGGTGGTTCTACCCGGCTGGGGCCTCTGACCTTGAGGTTTGCGATAGCCGAACATCCGGTGCCCACACTGTGCGTTCGCATCGAGGCCGATGGTCGCAGCCTCACCTTCAGCGCCGACACGGGGGTGGGCGGGGGATTGGCCGGGCTGGCCGCAGGGACCAACCTGCTGTTGTGCGAGGCGACCTATCAGGGAGCTGGAGTCGACAAGCCGTGGCCCCACCATCTCACTGCCGGAGAAGCCGGCGAGGTTGCCAGGGCTGCAGGTGCAGGGGCGTTGATGCTGACCCATATCTGGCCGACGCTCGATCCCGCCCGCAGTGTCGCCGAAGCCGAGGGGACATTTGGCCGCCCGGTGGCGCTGGCGGTTCCCGGCATCAGCGTCAAGGTGTAGCACTGCAAGAATGCGTGCATCGTCCCAGTCGAGAGGCAATTCCAAATGGGCCACCGTGACCGACCTGCGAATGAACTGAGACCCGTGCGCATGACCCGGGGTTATACCGGAATGACACCGGGTTCCGTTCTCATGGAAATGGGCGAGACCAGGGTCTTGTGCACCGCCGCCGTCGAAGAGGACGTTCCCCGCTGGATGCGAGACGCGGGGAAAGGCTGGGTGACTGCGGAATACGGCATGCTGCCGGGGTCATCTCCGCAACGGATCCGCCGGGACGCCTACACAGGGGGAAGGTCTAAGGAGATCTCCCGATTGATCGGTCGTTCACTGCGTTCGGTTGTCCGTCTCGAGGGCATGGAACAGGTGACGGTTCGGGTCGATTGCGATGTGCTGCAGGCCGACGGCGGTACGAGGACGGCAGCCGTCACAGGTGCATGGGTGGCACTCCATGATGCATTGACCTGGTCGAAAGAGAAAGGTCTCATCGGAGAGGTACCGATCATCGATCAGGTGGCGGCGATCTCCGTGGGGATCGTTGAGGGAAGGGTGTTGCTCGATCTCGAGTACGTCGACGACGTGGCGGCGGAGGTGGATTTCAACGTGGTGATGACCGGCAGAGGGCTCCTCGTCGAGGTGCAGGGCACGGCCGAGGGCCAGCCGTATACCCGGCTCGAACTGGAACAGATCCTGGACACCGCAGAGACGGGCATTCGTGAACTTGTCGCCTTACAGCGTGAGATCGTCGCCGAATGAGGATTCAGCGACTTGTGGTCGCTTCGAAGAACCCCGACAAGATCGCCGAGGTGGAAGCGGTCCTGTCCGGGCTGGATCTCGTCGGTGAGATCGTACGCGGCTTGGACTGGCCGGATGTCGAGGAAACGGAACCGACCCTGGTCGGGAACGCACTGCTGAAAGCAACGGCCGTGGCGGAAGCGACGGGACTCCCGGCCCTGGCTGATGATACGGGTCTCGAGGTCGACGCACTCGACGGCGCACCCGGTGTGCAGACGGCTCGTTTCGCCGGCCCCGCCGCGACCTACGCAGACAACGTCGATCGGCTCCTTCGTGAGCTCGACGGAGTGACGGATCGGGCGGCCCGATTCCGGACGGCGGTCGCGCTGGTGTGTGGGTCACGCGTGATCACTGCTGAAGGCTCTGTCGAAGGGGTCATCACGCAGGAGCGGCGGGGGACCGGCGGCTTCGGATACGACCCGGTGTTCGCGGTGTCCGGCCGGACCTTCTCCGAGATGGGCGGAGAGAAGCACGGGATCAGCCACCGTGCGCGGGCGCTCCAGGCACTGGCCGAGAAACTGGCGGACTTCGAGCGTTAGCCCGGGTGTCCTGAGTTCTGGCCTGTCGAGGCGGAGCTCACACGCTGGCGGGAGTTGCGCAGCAACTCCAATTTGCCGGACGAAGTCCGCCAAACCGAGTTTGGCTTTGTGAACCGCCCTGGGTTTGATGGAGACTCGGTTGTTTGGTTTCCAAGTCATCCGGTAGTGGTCAGTTGAGCGTAGTG
>JARGFH010000022.1 GCA_029210695.1 Acidimicrobiia bacterium | reverse complement strand
CTTCCACGGACCCCGACTCCAACCGCCAGGGTCACTATGTCAGGCCACCCCTCTTACACAGAGGATCTGACACGCCCGGAACTTCGGGACCGGTTCTTCGGGCTCACCAAGACCCAACTGGTCAAACAGACCGCCGCTCTTCGTCCCCGGGAGACCGGTGATCCGGTCACCTACGCCACCAAAGTGGCACTCAAGAGCCTGGCCCAGCGAGTCCAGCTCCTCGAGACACAGATCAAACAGATCCGCACCCTGCTCCGGCCCCTCATCAATGCTGCCGCTCCCAGCCTGCTCGACATCAACGGAGTCGGAATCGAGGTCGCCTCCATTCTGCTGGTAGCCGCCGGTGACAACTCACACCGGTTGAAGAACGAAGCCGCCTTTGCCCGCATGTGTGGAGTCGCACCCCTGGAGGCTTCATCGGGCAAGGTGGTTCGTCACCGCCTCAACCGGGGCGGCAATCGACAAGCCAACCATGCCCTCTACCGGATCATCCTCAGCCGTCTGTCCTCCGATGCGGAAACCAAACGCTACGTGCAACGACGAACCGCCGAGGGCAAATCAATCGCTGAGATCGTGCGGGTCCTGAAACGCTACGCCGCCCGAGAGGTCTTCAAGCACCTCCCCCACGCCGTCTAACCATTCCGGGCTGGGTCTGGCCCCTGAACCGGCCGACGCTCCCCGGAGCTGTCCAATGAATGAACTGCCGACCCGCCCCCACCAGGATCAAACTCCCGGCAGCGGAACTCGCGTGACCTAATAAGAGCATGCCCTCGGAGAGCCTCCCAGTGGCCCAACCCTGTCATGTCCGCCAACCCGCAACCGGCCCCAAGAAAGAGGGTTGACACATAAGAGCTTCAATCTAGATCGGTTCCCAGATATTGGGTTGCCACGTAGCGTGATGGCGGTCAGCGGTGGCGTCATCAACGCCTCGGGCCGAAACTCATGGCTCAGTCGGAGTCGGATCCGGACTCCTGCTCCGGCCGGGGCAGTGACTCGTAGTATGTGAGGGTGCTGTCGGCGACAGGATCTTCGACGAGGGTCGTTCCCAGACTCGCGAGCGCTTCGAGTATGTCCGCGTAGGACACCTCGTCGTAGTCGAGCACGGTGTCGTTGAGGTAGTCGGCCAGGTCTTGTGCGTGAGTTCGTAGGGATTCGGCCATGCTGGTCTCCTGGTGGGTCCTCGAGATCGTATGTATGGATCGTCGTCCTGCTCGCTCAGCCTTCGATCTCTCGAACCTCCGCTGGTTGCGTCGGCTCCGCCGTTCGGTACACGTCGTCGAGTGCTTCGGTGAGCGACGCTTCCAGGCTTGGGAACAGGTGACCGTAGGTGCCGAGGGTGACCTGGATCGTGCTGTGACCGAGGCGCTCCATAATGGCTCTGGGGTGGGCGCCTTCGGCGATGAGCATGGCTGCATAGCTGTGGCGGAGGTCATGGAACCTGGTGGCTTCCGGGAGGCCAGCCCGGATTACGGCAGGTTTGAAGTGTCGGGCATAGAAGTTGGAGTGCCGCAGTGGGCCACCTCTCGACGATGTGAACACGAAGTCGCTACTCGCCTTGCCGGCCAGAGACGTCGTCAGCTCGTCGACGAGTGCCTGGGGGAGCGGCACCGTCCGGCGTTGGTACGTCTTCGGGGAGCCGAACTGCAGCTTGCCGTACGCCTCTGTTGCGGAGGCGACGACGTGAACACGTCCATGGAGCAGGTCCATTGTCTCGGTCCGCAGCGCCACGATCTCACCTGACCGGAGACCCGTAAAGCTGGCGAACCGGACCAGAAGCCCACGCTCCGGATAGCTCGGCCGGCGGTGCTCTCCGCCACCTCGTCTGATCGGCGGGTCGGTGAGTTCATCGGCGAGGGTCATGATCTCGTCAGCGTTCAAGAACACCATTTGTGCGAGTGGCTTCTTGGGTGCCTTAGCTCCCTCGACCGGATTGACCTTGATCGCACCCGACCGACGCGCCAGCTCCAGCACGAGCCGGAGCACATCTCGTATGTTGCGCACCGTGCCTGCGCCCGCCCCATTCGACGTCAGTTCGGCTATCAGCGCGACGACGGTCGGATGGTCGATGCGGTTGACGGGAAAGTCCTCGAAGCGGGGGAGGAGATGGCGACGGAGAATCGATTCGTAGGTCTCGCGTGTCTTTGGCGTCAGGCCAGCGATGGTCGGAACCCACCGACTCGCCCAGTCACCGAACGTCTCCCTTCCGAGCTGAGGGTCCAGCCAATCGCCGCGGGTGATGTCCGCTTCCACCACGTTGGCGAACTTCTGTGCGTCGGCCTTCCGATGGAAGGTACGGGTTCGATCTCTCGTATCCGGATCGCGGTAGCGGACATCCCAGCGGGTCTCGCCACTTGCCGTCTGCCGTCTCCTGATGTTCGCCATGTTCGCTCCTGAGCCAATAGCGGATCCGGTCGTCGGCCGGAGCCACCCAATTGCGACTCTACCGACGATCACCGACATGCGCTCGGGTGCGAGTGCGATCCGAGTTCCTTCGTACCTCGGCGACACGAACCCGGTCTCGGATCCATTGTTCGACATCAGTCCACCGGTAGCGGACGTGCTTGCCCACCCGAAAGCCGACGGGTCCCTCTCCCCGGTACCGCCACGCGTACAGCGTCTTGATCGGGACGTCGAGGAAGGCGGCGAGATCCTCGGCGGTGAGTAGGCGGTCGTTGTCGTTCATGGACAGATCATCGGCGTGAACCCTTTCACCAGGATGTCAGACCGTTGCCATATCGACCATATCCAGGGCCGCCTCGTCGCCCGCCGGTGGTCGTCGGATCGCCGACCTGGAAAGTGCAATTCTCGCGAGTTGGAGGGTTCTTGATGTGCGTAAAAGGGTTACTGGCACTCTGGTGAGAGGGTTGCTGACACTTTGGTGAGAGGGTGCGATGGAATGGTTCGGACATGGCGGCGTCGGTCTCATCGATTCAGAGGGTCTCCGGATCCGGTTGGAGGGCTGTTGACACTCTGGTGAAAGGGTTGTCGCGTTCCCCGGCTGCTGGTGCCCCTTAGGTGGATGAAAAGATGTTCTCTCTAGTTCGCTCCGCCAGTTGCGTTGTCAGACGCGTAGGGTGGGAATGGCTACTGGGAGTGAGGGGTAGCCATTTGAGCCCACGACGCTGGTCAATCGGGTTCGGTGGCCTGACCAGGCCGCCGCTTCTTTTGGGCGTCGCCATCGCGGCGTTGCTGGTTATGAGTGCCTGCACGTCGTCGGGCTCCAGTGAGTCAACGACAACCTCGTCAATCCCACCCGTGACGTCCACACATACGGGCCCACCGTCCACTTCTACGAGTACGTCGACATTGATCGCCGTGACATCGACGCTTCCACTTGCTGAAGATGTGGTTGACGCGTGGAGCGCCTATTGGGATGCGTGGGTGGAGGTGCGGGCCTCGGATGATCTCGATCGGGCGCCTCTTGAGGTGGTCGCTGCCACGGACGTGGTCGATGGTGCTCTTGTCCTTTTCGAGCGTCAGCGCTCTTCGGGGCTTGGTCCAGTTGATACCGAAGTCGTGCTCCACCCAACGGTTACCGACTTCGAACCCGATCGGGCCTCAGTCGAGGATTGTGTGTTGCTTTCGCCGTCGTTGACCGACACGGTTGGTGTCTGGTACCAGGCGGATCTGACTCTGACCGAGCAAGGCTGGGTGGTTGACGCTGTTCGGATTCCGAGTGGTGGTGGCTGTGTACCTGAGGAGATGGCTGACGCTGCGATCGCCGGATACGAAGCCTTCTATGCCGGGTGGAACGAATTCTGGGATCCAGCCAACCCGGACTCCCCACTGGTCGGAGAGGTTCTCATCGAACCACAGAAGGCCCTCATCCTCGAGCTCCTTGTCGATCATCAGGCTCGGAGTGCGGCTCTCAGGGGTCGCCCGGTCTTGCATCCGGAAGTGATTGAGGTTCGGAGTCCGACAGAATTAGTCATCTTGAGCTGCCTAGAGCCCGACTCCGACTACGGCCTCTACGACGTCAATTCGGGAGAACGGCTCGACGACGTGCCGGCAGTTCAGGCCGGTCAGCGCAACCTCGAGTCGGCCGTAATGGTCCTTGAGGGCGGCCTCTGGAAAGTTTCAGACCTACAGGGACAAGTGGATTTCGCATGCGAGTTCGCACCAACAAACCGTGGACTGCCGTCCGTTTGATCGTCGCCATCGCCCTGTTCGGCTCGGCGACGTTGCTGACAGTCGCGCCGGCATCCGCCCACCACTGCTCCGGCGAGGGTGATATCTATCAAGGAGGGGGAGACGTCGTCGCTGAGTGTCACGGGGTAACACCGGGACAACCGGGTGGAGGGACTGTCCATGAGGCCTGGGACATCTACTGCGCGGCTGCCGTCGGTGAGTACCAGGAGGGTGACGAGGTCGAGTTTGACGCGATGGATCAGCTCAGTCCGGGGGATGTGGAGAACCTGGGATTTGATCCGACAGGGGAGTATTGGTGGTGGAACGTCACTTGTTGGCGGGAGGGGGAGCCGGCGCATGCCTTCGAGTTCGCGGTCGAGGTGACCCCGCCTGTCCCGCCCGAAGTCATCCGGGACATCGCTGCTGCTCGTCTGGAGCCGCCGACTCCAGTCCCGGAGACGAGCCCACCTCTTGCACGACAGACGTTTGTTCGTGTCCCGACGTGGCTTTGGCTGGACCAGGCCGCATGGTCGCCTATCGAGGTCTCCACAACGCGGGGGTTGACGACGGTGACGGTTCGGGCGACCCCGATGCATGCCCGGTGGCTGATGGGTGATGGCGGCGCGGTCACTTGTCTGGGTCCGGGTGTGGTGTGGGTGTCGGGTGCGTCCGAGGCTGACACGGACTGTGCGTACACCTACCTGCACAGCTCCTATGGCGAGCCGGAGGGCCGCTTCGAAGCTTCGGTGATGGTGAGGTGGGAGTTCGAGTGGTGGATCAACGACGTCTACCAGGGAGTGTTCGGGTCGGTTGACCTGTCGGCTTCATTCGGGGTTGAGGTTGCCGAGATCCAGGCCGTGGAGACGGGAGGGTGACATGAACAGGAGCACTACGAAAGCATCGACGGGGCGTGTCGACCCGTCGGGTAATGGCCAGCAATCGGAGAGTCCCTTTCGGCTGGAGGCACCCCGCCGAAAGGTGGAGATCCCACAACTGTTGATTGCCGTGTTCATGGTGGCAGTGAGTGCACTGGTGGCGGTGGTTCTGTTCTCCCAGGCCGCGGCTCGAGAACCAGCGCTTGCTCTTGCCCAATCGGTGGAGCGCGGCGAGGCCGTCACGTCTGGCGATCTGATGGTCGTGTACGTGGCGACCGACGATCCGGTCAGCAGCCTTCCGCCGGACGCAGCCGCCGGCCTGGTCGGTTTGACCGCGGTTGCGGACCTCGAACCCGGCACCCTTCTCACTTCGGCGCACTTGGTGTCTCGCAGCCTCCTCGACGCGGGTGAGGGTGTTGTCGGCATGGCGTTGGCACCGGGCGAGTATCCGACGCTGCTGTTGACGCCCGGTGACCGAGTCGATGTCGTGCTCACAAGTCGGACGCCGTCTGAAGAGGGAGTCACCGACATCGAAGCTGTCGCGACATCTGCCGAGGTATTCGACGTTGCGGAGCTGGGGACCCAGGGCGATCGGTTCATCTCACTGCTGTTGCCTGCTGACGATGCAGCCAAGGTTGCCGGCGCGGCTGCCGCCGGCAGGGTTCGGCTCGTGTTGGTTTCGGGAGTCGACCAATGAGCGTGGTGTGCCTGACATCTGCGCATGGATCACCGGGCGTGACCACCACCGCGCTGGCGCTGGCGGCCACCTGGCCATCGCACCGCCGCTGTCTCTTGGTCGAGGCGGACCTGTTCGGAGGGGTGATCGCGGCCCGATACGGTTTGGGCGACACGCCCGGCCTCTCGTCGCTCGCTGCGGATTCGCGACGGGGGTTGGATGACGACGTTGTCTGGCGGCACGCCCAATACCTCCCCGGAGGAGTACCGGTCCTGGTCGGTCCCGCCTCACCCGATGAGGCGCATGTCGTGCTGCGCGACATCGCTGATGCCCTCACCGCTTGGTCAACGGAACAGATTGAGATTGACGTGATCATCGACTGCGGGAGGATTCCACCGGGCCTATCGACGATCGACACCATCGGCGAGGCAGGTGTCGTGATGGTGCTCACTCGCCCAACGCTCGACCAGCTTCGACCGGCGGCGCATCGACTCGGGGCCCTCAACGCATTGGGCATTGATGTCGGTCTGTTGCTGGTGGGCGATAAGCCGTACGGTCCGGCCGAAGTGACCGCCGCGCTCCAGATGCCTGTGGTCGGGATCGTCGCTTGGGATCCCCGAACAGCAGCCGTTCTCACCGGCGCCCGTGGCTCGGTACGCGATCTCCGCCGCTCCCCGCTGGTTCGATCGGTTGCGACTCTGGCCGAACGACTCGCTCCGACGCGCCCGTCCCGACCTGAACCGGGACACAACACCCAGCTGGCATCCCTCGTTCAACCGAAGGAGCAGGTTCAGGAGGCAACGTCGTGAACAGCGACATGGACCTGCGCGGACAGCTCCACGGAGCCGTGGCGGAGAAGCTGTCGGAGCAGCTTCGCTCCCTCGACGGCGACCATCCTCTGAGCCTGGACGACGAGAAGGCGCTAACGCGCTCCCTGATCGCTGCCGAGCTTCGGCGTCTCGCCGAGGACGCCTACCGCAACGGAGAAGCGCCGCTGGACGCCGCGACAGAATCCGAGCTTGCGGATGCTGTCTTTGATCGGGTTCACGGGTTGGGGAGGCTCCAGCCCTACATCGACGACCCGGAGCTGGCGAACATCCACGTCAACGGTCACGACAACGTGTGGCTCGTCTATCGGGACGGCACGAAGATCCACGGTGAACCAGCGGCGGACTCCGATCGCGAGTTGATCGAGATCATCGCAACGGCAGCTCGGAGGATGGGCAGGTCGGAGAAGCGATGGGACCAGGTGTCGTGGGAACTGCACCTCCAACTCCCGGGTGGGGAGCGTCTCCATGCCGTGATGGGCTTGACGGGTCGGCCAGCAATCACGATCCGCCGCCACGACTTCAGCATCTATCGGCTGAAGCACCTCATCGACTTGGGCGTCATCGACGAGGGGTTGGCAGCGTTCCTCGCCGCGGCGGTGCAGGCGAAGCTGAACTTGATCGTTGCGGGCGGCACCAACACGGGCAAGACCACGATGTTGCGGTGCCTGTTGAACGAGATCCCGCCCGATGAACGCGTCGTGACCGTCGAAGACAACCTCGAAATCGGGTTGGATCGGTTCGCAGATCTCCACCCGGACCAGGTCATGTGGGAGCGACGGGGCGCCAACATCGAGGGCCGGGGCGAAGCGACGTTGGCCGACTGTGTGCGGGCGACGCTACGTCAGAACCCCGACCGGGTGATCGTCGGGGAGATCCGCGGTGTCGAGGTCGTTGACATGCTCCGCGCCATGTCCCAGGGCAACGACGGGTCCATGTCGTCTATTCATGCCGACTCATCGAAGGGCGCCATCGTGCGGCTCGGCATGTACACGGCCGAGGCCGGTCTCGATGAGCAGACCTCGAACAAGTGGATCGCCAACGCCGTCGATCTGATCGTCCATCTCGGCTGGGTCGATGGCATGCGTCGGGTCACCAGCATCCGCGAAGTGCTCGATGCCGAGGAACGTCAGATCGCAACCAACGAGGTATACCGACCATCAACCGACGGGAGGGCGACTCCGGCACCCGGGCCGACCATCCGCAACGACACGTTGGACCGTCTCGTCCGTGTCGGCTTCGACCCCTCATATCTGGCCAATGTGGCAGGGTGGTGGTAAGTATGCAGGTCCTGCTAATTGCCGGCGCCGGGGCCGTTGCAGGTTTCGGGCTGTGGCTGGGGATCACCGCAGCTAGGGGAGTCCGCGTCGTACCCGAGGCGCGGCGACTCGTCCCCAACGAAGTGCCGGCGAATCGTGCCGTCGCATGGCTCGCCGTCTCGCTGCTGGTGGGCATCGTCGTGGGGCTAGGGACCGGTTGGCCGGTTGCCGGGATCGGGGCCGCGCTCGGACTACTGGCAGGACCTGCAGCCGTGGGGGGCACAGCCAGGCGTGCAGAGGAAGCAGCGACGGCCGATGCCATTGCCACCTGGGCGGACATGATCCGCGACACCATGGCCGGGGCGTCGGGTCTGGAGGAGTCGCTCATCCAGACCGCAACGGTCGCCCCTATCGCCATCAAACCGCAGCTCCAATCTTTCGCGCTGCGGCTGCGGCATCAGCCACTCGACGCTGCCCTCGATGATCTTGCTCGTGACTTGGACCACTCGTCCGCTGACCTTGTCGTGGCCTCTCTCGCTGCGGCTGCACGGTTGGAGGCCAGGGACCTCGGCCCCCTGCTTGCCCGCCTGGCGGAGGCAATCCGCGGCGATGTTCGCATGCGTAGCCGTATCGAGATTGGCCGGGCACGGATCCGCACGTCTGCCCGGATCGCGGTCGCCACCACTGTCGCCACCGTCGTCTTTCTGTACGTGTTCGCCGGGCACCTCCTTGAGCCGTATGACACCGCGGCCGGGCAGGGTTGGCTCCTCGTGGTGTTGGCCGTGTTCTTCGGTGCAGGGGTGATGCTGCATCACTACAGCCGGCTCGAGACGCCCGAACGATTCAGACTCCGCCACGCACCCGAACTCAAAGGAGCGGAGCGATGACACTGCTGGCAGTCATGGTCGCCGGTGCAGGCGTCGGGCTTGGTGTCGTCCTCGGGTTCCGGGCGCTGTTCCCTCGGCCGATACCTCTCAGCAGAGCCCTCGCGGACCTCGAACGGCCGCGTCGCTCCTTGGCCGAGCTTGCCCCGGCGTCGTCGACTTCCGGCGTGGCCGACCGGATCGGCCAGTGGGTGATCCGGGTCGTCGAGTCCACAGGACTCGCGGATCTCGGCGAGCTCCGGCGTCGCCTCCGGGCGCTCGGCAAACCGATCGAAGCCCATGCCTTCGAAAAGCTGCTCGGTGGGATGGCCGGACTCCTAATCCCGGTCATCTTCGGCCTAGCGGTCGCAGCGGCCGGAGTGTCGGTTTCCCCCGGCGTCATCGTGGCCCTGGCAGTGGGACTGTCGCTGGCCGGATTCATGTACCCGGATCTCGGGCTGTCCGAGCGGATCGAACGCCGCCGCCGCGACTTCCGCCACTCCCTGTCCGCCTACCTGGATCTCGTCACCATCATCCTGGCCGGTGGCGGAGGGCTCGAAACGGCTCTACAGACCTCAGCCGACCTTGGAGATGGGTGGGCCTTCGCCGAGATCCGCGCCGCGCTCCACAGGGCCCGCCTCACCAGTCGAACACCGTGGGAGGTCTTCGACCAACTCGGACAGGAGTTGGGTGTCGACGAACTGCGCGAACTGGCAGCAGCGGCTCACCTGGCAGGCGATCAGGGTGCCCGCATCCGGGCGTCTCTCGCCGCCAAGGCGGACTCCATGCGTGCCAGCCAGACCGCCGCCATCGAGGCCCAAGCCGAAGCTGCCACCGAGAAGATGTTGCTGCCGGTCGTCACGCTGGTCGTCGGCATGATTCTCTTCATCGGATTCGGCGTCGTGCAGGCCATCTCCACCCCCGGGGCAATCCCATGAAACCACTGAAAGGAAACCACCAACCACAACCCGGACAACTCACGAGCGAAGGGAGCACCCATGTCCACGTACATCGACTATGCCCGTCTCCTAATCGAGGTGGGCCTCACCCGGATCGGGGTCCAGGTCCGTGACGAACGAGGCGCCATGTCCACCGAAGCAGCCGTCCTAACGGGTGTGCTGGTCGCCATTGCGGTCGCCGCCGGCCTGATCCTCATCGCCAAGATGACATCCAACGCCGAGGCGATCCCCGACAACGTCGCGCCTCCCGGCAACTAAGGGTTCGCCGATGGCAGCGATGGACTCGGCACGATTCGCACACGAGAAGGGGCTCACGTCCACCGAACTTGCAGTGCTCATGCCCGTCCTAATCGCGCTCGTCCTCATCCCGTTCCAGGTCACGTTGTGGTGGCACGCCGATCAGATCGCCGATGCAGCGGCACGAGAGGCAGTCGACGCCGCCCAGGTCGCCACCGCGACCGAGGAAGACGGGACGCGAGCCGCCGAGTGGTTCCTCGACGCTGCCGGCAACATCACCGACCCGGAGGTAACGGTTACCCGGACCGCCGACACGGTCAGCGTCGAGGTGACGGGGCGAGCACCCCGGCTCGTCCCGGGATTCGATTGGCAGGTCACCGCCCGCGCAGCCGGTCCGATCGAACGATTCATCCGGGAAGACGAGCGGTTCGGGATTACTGAAGGGTTGGTCGGGTTGGACTCAGGGACTGGTGGTCCGTGATGCGGTTATGCGGACCCTTGGGTTGGAGAACTGGGGGCGGGTGGAATGCGCAGGAGCCGAATGATGCGCTCCAAGGTTTGAGGGTCGCCTTTCCAATGGGTCTGGAGTCGCTGATGCCCGGTGGCTTTGATCAGATGTCGGATCACCCAGGCGACGATCAGGGCATCGTCGAGGTAGCCGAGGACAGGAATGAAGTCCGGTACGAGATCGAACGGTATCGCGAGATAGGCGACGACGAGGGCGGGGGCGATCTTGGCCCGGCGCGGCACAAGCGGGTCCCTCATGATGTCGCGGAGCAAGGCGAGGCAAAGGGGAATGAGGCGCGCCAGTTCGATCAGCGCCGTGCGACTCCGTCGAGCCGTCAACGCGGCTGCGGTGACGGCGACGATGAGGACGCCGGCGGTGAGACCGATCCATCCCCACCAGCTCATGAGCCGATCCTAAACATGGGCCCTGAGTCCGGGAGGGTCGAGAACGCGGGCGTATCGCTCCGCGGTCTTGACGGTGACACCGAACAGGTCACTGATCCGTCGGACGTCGCCGCTGGTGGCCAAAGCTTCGTCGAGGATCCGGTCTTGGCGGAGGGCGTCGGGGGAGAAGCCGAGGGCGAGGCCAACCCACCGGCTGCCGACCGGTCCAGTGCCGGTGGCCGTTCTGTGGTGGATGAACAGGTGCGGGTTAGCAGTATGGGGCCACCGGTCGTTGCGATAGTCGAGCCAGACGGCGAGTCGTGTCTTGACCGGCTCGGCGAGCGGAATCGTGCGGTCGGGGAGATGGAGTCGACCGTCACGAAGGTCGGTGAGCGCCAAGTCACGGATCTCTTTGGATCGGATGCCGTGGAAGGCGATGAGGCCGGCAAGCACCGCCCGACCGGGATCGGTAGAAGTGAAGGCTTCCCGTATCTGGTCGGGGTCCAGGGGGAGGGGCTGGTGCCGGTCGATGGTCCCTACATCGATGCGGCTGGTCGGGTTGGTGAAGATCGTCTTGTGGGCTTTGAGGGTGCCGAAGATGGATCGGAGGGCGTACCCGAGGGTGGCTCGAGGGTTTCCGCCGGCCGGGAGAGCCACTTCGACGTCTTGGCGGCTGATCTCTCGGAGGGACTGATGACCCTGGTAGGCCCATGCTTTGAGGGTGGGCAGCGCCCAGGCCAGACGGGTCTTGATGGTGATCGGCGACCGTGGCCGGCTACGGGGCGGTTGGGTGCTCCCGTTGGAGAGGACATCGAACCAGAGTTGGAGCTCGCTGACCATGGCTTCGGGAAGGTCGGCAACCTGTCGAGCGAACCAGGCTTCGATGGCGGGGGTGCGGTCGTCGTGGAGCATCTCCGCCGCGGCGAACAGATCGAGGCATTGGCTGACGGGCAGGCCGCGGGCGGTGAGGGCGGCCACGTCGGTGGCTCTGATCGTGTCAGCGGCAGGGTGGAGTCTGCACAGGGTTCTGATGCCGGCGAGGACTCGTTTGAGGGTGACCTTGCTCCATCCAAAACGAACGGCGCGGTCTCGGGAGATGCTCTCGAGGATTTCCAGCCTCGGATCGGGCTGGTCGAACAGGTCGAGCTGCTGACGGAGGTGATGGGGGGTGGTGGTCGAAGACGAGGAGGTTGGTGGGCTGGCTGGTGCTGCTGGGGCGCGGTTGCGGGCTTGGCGGTGCATGTCGGCGAAGAAGAGCTGCTGTCCGCACCGGTTGGCGGCGACCGGGTCGAGTGGCTGTTGGGGTCGCCGTTGGTTGGCGGCCTGCCGCCAGCAGAGACGGCACAGACGGCGGGAGTCGACAGGACGCCAGCGGCTGCAGATCGTGCATGGACCCGGGATGGGATGCGACTTCCGCCAGTTTCGACAGCCGTAGCACACGCCCTGTTGCTGTCGGGCAACCCCCCAGGCGTGACAGTCCTCACACGATCCGGGCTGTTGCGGTGCGTACTGGTGGCAGCGGGCGCACAACCCGGCCGAGTAATAGTCGTCGACCGATCCGCACCGGCGGCAGGGAGGCTCTGGGAACGACCCTCCGGGCTGACAGGTGAAACAGAACTGGTGGCGTTTGGTGGCGACCGGCTTCACACCACATCCGGTGCATGCTCTAGGTCGGGTCAAGCCGGTGGCTTGGTCCGGTTCCGGCCGGGTCGGATCGGCGTTGTCCCCTGTTCGGCGGTGGCTGCCGTGGTGGGTTTGGTGGCTTCGACCTTGTCCGGTTCGGGGATCAGCAGATCATCCGGACCGCAGTCGAGCACATGGCAGAACACGTCGAGGTCGTCAAGGCGGATGGTGGTGGGTGTTCCCGTCCACAGCGCCGACATCTTCCCTGCGCTGATCTCCAGACCGGCATCTGCTAGTCGGCGTCGCATCTCGGTGGACTTCCAGATGCCCTCCTCGGCGGCCTTCATTCGCAGATTCCAACGCATGATCTCACCTCGTTTCCTCGCCAAACCGGGCAGCTACCCGCTGGTTGGCAGCAGCCCAGGCTTGTTCGATGTGGTTGTCGTGAACATGGATGTATCGGGTGGTGGTGGACAGCCACTCGTGACCCAACAGCTCTTGGATGGCCTTGAGGTCCATGCCTCGCTCATAGAGAGACGAGGCGCAGAAATGACGGAGCCCGTGGGGTGTCAGCCGTCCACTCCAAGCGGGCAACCAACGTCCCACCGCATGAGCCAGTCCGGCTCGCAGCGCCTCGGGTCCTATCCGTCCGCATCGTGTCGTCAGCCGGTCCCGACGTTCGCTCGGGAGGAGAGGAGCGTCGGGGTCGTCCCAGTCGTCACCGAACTGGTGGCGCACATCGGTGAGCCACCACACCAGCAACTCATCAACCGAGTTGATAGCTGGGACCAGCCGGGTCTTCGGGCCCCGACCGTTGCTGCCCTTCCCGAATCGGACATGCAGTTTGCCGTGCTCGCCGAGGTCGGGACGCCAATCGCGGAGGTCGAGCATCACCGTTTCGCCGATCCGAAGCCCGCAGCGACGCCACAACGATGCAGCCAGATAGTCACGGGCGGCGGGCAGGAACTTCCTGGCGTCGGGCAGAACCTCCCGCCAGGCGACGAAAAGCCCCTCCACCTCGTCGCTCGAGGGCGGGACTCGCGGCGAACCCCCGTAGTCGGCTTTGGCCGGCCGGTTGAACTCGTCGATCGGCTGGACCACCACTGTGCCGGTGAGGGCGTGGATGTCGCCCTGGTAGCGGCCGACAACAAAGTCGAAGAAGCGGCCCAGCGTCCAGGCCTTTGCCTGCACCGTCGACTTGGCCTGACCACGGTCTCGCCGCAGCCACACCAGATACCGGTCGGCGTCCGCAGGCGTGGCCGTCCACACCGGTCGGTCGATGAAGCGGATGAACTCGAAGACGATCGTGCGATCCACCGAAACGTGCCGGTCGGTCACACCCGCACCTGCCGCCGCCAGCGAGAACTGGTCGACAAGCTCCTGCTCGAAATCCTCGAACTCCTGAGGCGAGCGCAAGCTACGAGCCGTGCCCAACGACCGAACCACCGCCAACGACATCGCCACCTCACTTCACCCAGACCGACACACCGTCATGAATCCCGAAAAATAGCCGGGAATCCCGAGAGACCGTCGGAGTATCCCTTCCGACTTTTCGCGGGCTCTACACCCGGTAAACACCTCACGCTGGGGGGAGACACGAGATGAGAACTCAAAGCACTTCCTACAGAGCCGGAACGATGACCCGCCTCGACGGACAGCGAGGGGCGGTCTCCACCGAACTGGCGGTACTCGCTCCGCTCCTGATCGGGTTCATGCTCTTCGTGGTGTTCGCCGGGCGTGTCGCCCAGGCCGAAGGCGACGTTGCCAACGCGGCTCACGAGGCCGCTCGTGCGGCTTCCCTCGTTGGCGCACCTCGAGCAGCCGTAGAAGCGGCCACCGAGACCGCCGAAGCCAACATTGCCGAAGGGGCCGTGGCATGTCGGCGTATGGAGGTCATTGTTGACACCTCCGATTTCGACGCCGGGGGACAGGTGACAGTGACGGTCAGCTGCGAGGCCGCATTCGGCGACATCGCCATGCTCGCCGTACCCGGCAGCCGCACCTTCGCCGCAACTGCAGTCGAGATACTCGACACGTTCCGAGCCGACGGTGGGAGCCCACCATGAGCCGGATCCTTGCCGACGAACGGGGAGCGGTGTCCACCTTCCTGGCAGTCATTGCGCTCGCTCTCCTCATGGCGGGCGGCCTCGCCATCGACGGCGGACGGAAGGTCAACGCATTGCGCGAAGCAAGCCACATCGCCGACAACGCCGCCCGCGCCGGCGCCCAAGCCGTTGACCTCGACACGCTCCGCACCACCGGCGACCTACAACTGCTTCCCAGCGAGGCGGCCAACCGTGTCGAGGCATACCTGGCCATCCTCGGATACAGCGCGACGAACGTAATCGTGAACGGTGCGACCGTTACCGTCACTGTCGACATCACCGTCGACCCCGTCCTTCTCCCGACCGGGCCGATGACCGTCAGCGCCACCGAGACCGCCGCAGCCATCACCCAGGAGCCATGATGCGACACGCAACGACCATCCTTCGCGGCATCGGCGCCCTCATCGCCAGCCTGGTGTTCGTCATCGCAGTCCCCGCCGGACTGGTCTCATACGTGGGATGGCCACTACCCACCACCCTCCCCTCCATCGACCGGATCCAAATCGCGCTGCGAGGCGGCATCGACCCTCAAATCCTCATCAACACGCTGGCGGTCATTGTTTGGATCGTCTGGATCCAGATCGTCATCGTCCTTCTCGCGGAAGCCGTAGCGGCCGTTCGAGGCGGGACCGCCCGTCGCCTACCGGTCCTACCGGGACTGCAACCGGCAACCGCCCAACTCGTGGCCGCCATCACCTTGGCAGTCGCCACCCTCGGCCCACTCCGGGTCGCCCCCGCCGCCGCGAGCCCGCTGCCCGACCCAGTCTCTGTGACCCAGACCCACCAGACGTCTTCCTCCCCAGGTCTTGGACCGACAGCCGTCGCCGCGGGGGTGCCGGCACCGCATCGAGGCACCAACTCCGATCTACCGACATACCGAGTTCGGCGACACGACACACTCTGGAGCATCGCCGAGACGACCCTCGACGACGGTCGACGATGGAAAGAAATCCGTGACCTCAACAACGGGCGAACCATGGTTGACGGCCACGACTTCACGAAGGAGACGGACCGGCTCTCACAGGGCTGGCTCATCCTCCTCCCGAACGATGCCTCCACCCCCGACACCGGTCAGGTATCACGAGTGGGGAGCGAAGTGACGGTCGAGGCGGGCGACAACTTCTGGACGATCGCCGAAACCACGCTCGAGACCGCATGGGGACGGGCCCCCACGGGCGACGAAGTATCGAAGTACTGGCGGAGCCTCGTCGAGTCCAACCGAGACCGACTGCGCCCACCGCACGACCCCAACCTCATCTTTCCCGGCCAACAGCTCGAACTGCCCCCAACCCCCACCGACGCGAACATCGAGTCGGCAGCACCTCAGGTCTCGGAACGCACCGAGTCTGCGAACCATGACGAGGTCACGGTCGCGCCAGGTGACACCTTCTGGAGCATCGCCGAAGACACCCTCACCGACGCTTGGGATCGCACGCCCACCACCAGCGAGACAACGAACTACACGAAGCAGCTGATCGAAGCCAACCAGGATCGGCTGGAGCCACCGCACGACCCGAACCTCATCCACCCCGGCCAGGTCTTCCGCCTACCCACGATCCCCGACGACCCCCAAGCACCCGCCCAACCCGAGGACGCGGTTGAGCCTCTCCTCGGGTCGGTGCCCTCACCGGTCCTTCCCGACGAGCCTCCCACCACGGAAACGCCTGGGACCGATCTCCTACCGGCCGTGACGCAGCCGACCCCGACCTCTGAGGTGTCGACATCCTCAACGACGCTCAGCCAACCCGAATCGCCGGAACCGACCGACCGATCCGAACCCGCCGACACCACCGCCGCATCTGACGCCCGTGCCGGGAGTGATCTGCTGCCCATCGCCAGCACCCTCGCCGGCCTCGGCATCCTCGCCGCCGGCCTCGTCGCCCTCCTCCGCCGTCTCCGAGGCGTACAGCTACGTCATCGCCGCCCCGGCACGATCCCCACGCCACCACCCGCCGACACCGTCGAAACCGAGACCGCGATCCGCACTGCGGCCGCA
Organism: Acidimicrobiia bacterium; assembly: GCA_029210695.1. Taxonomy (NCBI): domain Bacteria; kingdom Bacillati; phylum Actinomycetota; class Acidimicrobiia; species Acidimicrobiia bacterium. The sequence goes on along the minus strand of JARGFH010000022.1, from coordinate 42,951 downwards.
CCGGACTCGACCGAGTTCATCGACCTCGCCCTGCGCGCCATGGCCCAAGACGTCATCGACTCACACGCACCAGCCCCCGAGGTAGTCGGTGTCCACCTCACCACCGAGAAGTTGCGGCTGCTGCTGTGGACCCCACATCAGGACCCGCCACCCGAATGGAGCGTCGACGACGACGGACGCAGCTGGACGATCTCCACTAACACGGACATCGCTCGACTACGACACAAGGCCAACGGCGTCGCCGGCCCATACCCGGCTCTCGTCAGCGTCGGTCACCAAGACCAGGCCCAGCTGCTCCTCGACCTCGAATACCTCGGCGCCACCCAGATCACCGGCGACCCCGACGACGTTGCATCCACCTGCTACACCATGGCCACCGAACTCGCCGCCAGCCCAGCAGCCGACGGCATCCAGATCATCTGCGTCGGATTCGGAGCAGACCTTGCCCACATGGAACGCGTGCAAGTCGTCGACCACCTCGGCGACATCCTCCCCACCCTCGACGCCAAAGCCACCGCCATTACCCGGATGGCATCTCCGTCACCACTGCATGGTCGGATCTCCTCACCAGGCGGCGACACCTGGGATCCGATCGTCGTCTTCGACCCGGCAGCCGACCCGACCGACGAGGCAGACCGGCTTCTCACCATCGCCCACGCCGGCCGAGCTGTCGCTGCAGTCGTCGGCTACCCGACGGGGAACCGGTGGCAACTCCACATCGACAACGACACCGTTCGGATCGAGCCCCTCGGCTCCACCTTCGCCCGACGCAACCTCACCCCCACAGAACAGACCGCGGTCGCCAACCTCGTCGCTGCCGCCAAGGACCTCGAAGGGCTCCCTCCCAAACTCACCACTGATCCGCTCCTGCTGAACGAACCGGTCGATATACCGGTGCCACTCGACGAGCCGACCGAAACCGCCGATTCGAAGGTGACCGAGCAGGTCACCACCCGTGCGGTTCCTGAGGTGAAGATGCTGGGCACCCTCCGGGTCGACGGTCTCGATGCCGATCTCCCGCTCCGAAGAGGCACCGAGCTCGTCGCCTACCTCACCTTCCACCGCCACGGTGTCGAAGCCGATGCCCTGATGGAAGCGCTCTGGCCAGAAGAGGCACCCGACTACCGGCGTCTCAACCGCCACACCTCACGCACGCGGACCACCCTCGGCCTAGGCCCCGATGGCGAACACCTGCTGTCCTATGTCAGGGATGGCCGCTACCGGATCAGCCCCCACCTACGCAGCGACATCGAACAATTCACCGACCACATCCGCCAAGCCGACCGAGCAACGGGGGCAGACGAAGCCGACCACCTGCGGTCCGCTCTCCAACTGGTGGAAGGAACCCCGTTCACCGGAGCCGGCAACAGCTACGGGTGGGCTCACACCGACGGGATCATCACCCACACCATCGTCGCCATCGACAACGCCGCCCACCGCCTCGCCGAATACGCCCTGACGCACGGCGATCCCGAGCAGGCAACCTGGGCGGCCCGGAAGGGACTCGTCGCCACAGGAGCCTGCGAGGAGTGCTACCGCAACCTCATGCGTGCCGCCATCGCCGAAGGCAACCAAGTCGCACTCGAAGCCGTCTACACCGAGCTACTCGCCGTGATCGACGCAGACGAAGGCCCCGATGCCGCCACATTCCTCGACCCCAAGACCGTGGAGCTCTACGAGGGGGAGTCCCGAGGCCGACGACGTCAGGCGGGTTGAGATGACGGGCTACACCACTCGCACCGAGAGCGCGATAGGAATGAGACCAGGCTTTGCCGGTTCGGCTCGGGTCACATCCGTCGGTCGTGAGGTGACCATTGCGCGGTTTGTTGTGTGTCAGTCGAGAGGCCTGAGCTATCTGGCGAGCCAGGCTGCCACGTTGGTTTCGTCGACGTCGCTGGCGGCAGTCGGAGCATGAGGTCGACTGCGTCGTCCGCACGAACTCGAGCGTGAAACCGTTGAGGACGCAGAACGTGGTGAGCGGCTGCCATGCCAGCCTATTGCTCCCGTCGGGCGGAGGAAGCTTGCTGTGGGGCGCAGTGAGTCGGTGCGTGGTCCCCGCTCCGATCCTCGCGGCTCGACTGAGTAGGGTAGTATATATATACTAGGATAAATATCGTGGGACGACGCAAAGTAAGCGAGGCGGATTGGTCAAGGGCGGAAAGGCTCGGTCGCGCGCTGCAGGCACTTCGTAAGGGGCACAGCACAACACAGGCACACCTTGCGTCGGAGAGCGGTGTGTCAGTCGACACGATCCGGAAGCTCGAGCGGGGTGGTATCGCCTACCCGGCGCTGTTCATCGTCTCGGCTGTTGTTGACGAGCTTGAGGGGAGTCTCGACGAGCTAGTGGACGCTGTTGAGGAGGCGCCGTGATTGATCGAGTGGCTGCGGCACTGGGGTTTGAAGGAACCGTTCTCCCCGACGTGTGGATCGCGGGCGAGAGGGTGACATTGGTTATCCAGCTCGACGAGGAGGAGATTGCCCGCAGAGGTCGAGAAGGTCTCCGACAACCGCTTACGGACCGGACGGCGCTTCGGGTCATCGGCGAACTTCCGCTTGGTCTGGCGGTGCCATGGGCATCGATAGATCCGGTGTTGGCAGCGCTGCTCGATGGGCTTCCCCCTGGGGTCGTAGAGAGTGATTCCGAGTTTGTGGTGCGGTGGTTTCGACCAGCTGTACAACTTGTGGGCGCAGTGGTCAGTGGCCGCGAGCCTGAGTCCAGTTTGCGAAGCGTCAGTTGGCTGGCTCCCGACGCCCCTCGCGGCATCGGCGTGGCTCGATCATTGTGTGGGAGGAGACTGGTGGATCGAGCTCGGACATTGGGCATCGGAGTAGTGACGACTGAGGGTCGCCATCTTCAAAGCGTGGTGGAACCGAGCCGGAGGTTTCTGGTTCCTTCGGGTCCACGAAGGTGGCGCAATGCCGAGTTGGCCTACGAGTCCTGGCTCATGTTGACGAGATCGCAGCCCATTCCTCGATCGCCAGCGGCACCGGGAGGGCGACGCCCGTGACCTGCTCGACCCATGCATGAGTGTCCACGGCGCGGTTGCACCAATTGCCCCACGTCGCTGTCCGGTCCGACGCGGCCACCAGGGTATTGGTGAGGTCGGCCACCACCGCTGCGTTGTGGAACTCGCCTTCGTCGTAGTAGGCGGGATCGGCGAAGCGCCGGATGTCGGCCCCTTTGCACACGTGACAGCGACAGGTGAGAACGGGGTCCACTCGTTCGAGCTGTTCCAGCTTTGAAGCTTTCCGGAAGCTCAGAAGTTCTGACACCACGATGCTCGGTGTGCGATCGGTGACATTCGGTGAGAACCCCGGCGTGCCCGGTTTTGTCGCATGACGATGGGTGGGCATCGTTCCGATTGACACCCATCGCGCACCGACCGAAAGCGCACCGAGTCCGCCGGCAAGATCCGTCCGGAGCACGGCGCACCCAGGTAGCCCGCGGACCACCTCGGTCAAACCCGCGACTGCACCTTTTCGATCTAGGGGGTCCCCGGGGTTGGTCAAGAGGAGCCCAATCGTGAAGGGGGTGTCGCCAGCCACATCGCGTAGTTCCCGACACCGGCTGACTACCCAAGATCGATAGATGTTGACTGGGACTACCACCTCGGCGTCGATTCCGTGGGCAGATACCTCCGCCGCAAACGTTTTACCCGCCGCGAGTACTTCCGCGACTCGGGTGAACTCGCGTGGGCCGATTCCGTGCGATGGTGCAATGAAGGTTGTGACTCCCTGGGCCTGTTGCTGGCGGATCCACGGGTCGTAGTCGCCGAACAACGATCCCTGGTCCGGGGTAGATGTAGCTTGCTCGTAGCGGGCCGGGTCGAGCACGAGAGTCCCCGCGTACCCGCGTGAGCGAAGAACGGCGGCGGCAGAGGCCCCGCGGTCACCCTTCAGCATGAGCCCGCCGCCGAGTTCCGCAATGCGTGCCAGCAGTGGGGTATCGAGGGTGGCCGAGGGATACGGCAGCGTCCCCTCGGTGATCTTGATGGCGGTTGGGTTAACCATCCTGGACTGTCCAATAGCTTTGTGATCGAGCTGCCATAGAGTACCATACACCTACAAGGTAAATCATATCTTGTTTACCGAACAGGTATACGATATCATGGAGCGGTGAGGTTTGGAGGTCTGGTTTTCGAACTCGAGGCTCGCCAAGCGATGCTCGAATGAGAAGGCACTTGTGACGACTTGGGGCAAGAGGCAAGGTGACCTGATCGCGCTTCGGCTCACGCAGCTCGCGGCCGCGCCAACCCTGGTGGACATGCGGGGTCCTGGCCTTGGCCGCTGCCACGAGTTGACCGGGGATCGGCAAGGCCAGCTGAGCCTTGATCTCGTGCATCCGCAGCGATTGATCATTGAGCCGATCGAGCCGACACCCCGAACACAGGATGGGGGACTCGACTGGGCTGCGGTAATCGGCGTAGTTGTCGTCGAGATCGCAGACACGCATTAGGGAGACATGATGGGCGAACAGCAAGCACGCACTCGGTTTACGCCGGACTACGCGCGCTCGCCTGGGACGACCCTGGCTGCAGCGCTCGATGAACTCGGCTACACGCAGGCAGCGGTCGCTAATCGTGCCGGCATCTCAAGGAAACACCTCAACCAGATCATCAAGGGATCGGCTGCTCTGTCTCCAGATACGGCGCTGCGGCTCGAGAAGGTCACGGGCATATCGGCGGCGATGTGGAACGGGCTTGAAGCTCACTACCGGGAGCACCTCTCCCGCATGCAGGAGGAGTCGGAGTTTGCTGGTGACGTGACGTGGCTCGACGAGCTTCCGGTAGCTGAGCTCATTCGCCGTGGCTGGATCGAGAAGTGCCGAGACAAGGTCGACCAGTTGCGAGAGGTGCTGCGCTTCTTTGGCGTGGCGGACCGCTCCGCTTGGGAAACGGTCTGGCAGAAACCGACCGCGTATCGTCGATCACCAGCGTTCACGAGTCATCCGGGAGCGGTCGCAGCGTGGTTGAGGTATGGAGAGATCCAAGCGCAGGAGATCGAGTGCGCCCCTTTCGACCGATCGCGATTCCGTCAGGCGCTCAGCGAGTTGCGGGCCGCCACTCGCTTGACGCAGCCGCAATGGACCTCTGCCCTCGTGTCTGTCTGCGCAGAAGCCGGCGTCGCAGTCGTCATCGAGCCCGAGGTCCAGGGCGCCAGCATCAACGGTGCCGTTCGGTGGCTCACCCCCGAGAAAGCTCTGATCCAGCTCAGCGGCAGGTACCACCGTGCCGACTTCCTGTGGTTCACCTTCTTCCACGAGGCTGGTCACCTTCTTCTACACGGCAAACGCGAGACGTTCATCGACATGGACGATGGCGACACGGACGACATCGAACGTGCGGCTGAAGCTTTCGCTGCCCGCACCCTGATTCCCGACGAGTACGAGGCCGAGCTGGATGAGCTGAATACCGCAGCGGACATAGTGGCGTTCGCCGATGAGATCGGTATCCATCCAGGGATCGTTGCCGGGCGACTCCAGCGAGAGAGAGACCAGTACAACAAATGGCCGAGTCTCATACAGCGACTGGTGTTTTAGGTGGCTTCGACGCGTTCGGCCCGGCGCTCTTCTGTGTGCTGGTCGAATCAGGCGATGCCTAGCGTTCGTGCTCGGCCCCTCTTGTGTGGCTGCCGCTGAAGGCTCTGCTCGAGGTAGGTGTGAATGAGCTGCTCGTCTCGACCGATGCGAGTCGCGAGGTGTGCAGTGGCCGCATGGCGTATGTCCGCATAGCCAACGGACCGGATCACCTCGGTCGCCGCGTGGATCGCCCGAGCCATGGCCTCGGGTTCCTCGAGGTTGTGGTTGGCGATGATCTGATCGATCAAGTGGTGTTCGATCGGGACAGCGGTGGTGAGTACCTGCATGAGAGCTTGTGTGTCACGTGCGAGAAGCTCCGCTGGATCGAGCCCCGGAGGAAGGTGTGCGACCGAAACCCGTATGGAGTTCTTGGCCTGGTCGAGGACACCTGCACGCTCGACTGCTAATACGCCGGCCTGATCTCCGTCGAAGAGGAGAGTCACGTTGGCGGTTATCCGGCTGAGCGTCTCCAGGTGCTCCGGAGTGAGGGCTGTGCCGGCCGTTGCCACGACGTTGGTGATCCCCGCTTGGTGGGCGGCGATGGCATCGGTGTAGCCCTCAACGACGACTGCGTTGCCGGTCTCGACGATGGGCTGGCGGGCGAGGTGGAAGCCGTAGAGCAAGGACCGCTTCTGGTACAGGTCGGTCTCGGGAGTGTTGAGATACTTAGGCCCGTCTCCGGTGAGGAGCCGTCCGGCGAAGCCTCTTGGTTCACCGTGCTCATCATGGATGGGAAAGATCACTCGATTGCGCATCCGGTCGTAGACGCGCGCGTACCGAGATCGGCCGGCAACGCCGGCCCCGAGGAGTAGGTCATCGCTGAAGCCTTGCTTGCGGAGCGCCGTGGTCAACGCCTGCCATGAGTCGGGTGCATAGCCCAGCTGCCACAGATCGATCGCCTCCGTGTCGATGCCACGGCCGCCGAGACACTCGACTGCCGCCGCCCCGGCTGGCTCGTGGAGTTGGCGTTGGTAAAACGCCGTGGCGGCGTTGACGGCCGCCTCGAGGTCCGATCGGGCGGTAGGCGCTGGTGTCCGCTGTGGAGACTCCCGATCCCGTACTTCCATCCGGGAACCGGACGAAACCGCCTCACGGCCGAGTTGGCGTTCCTGCTCGATCTGGGCGAGCACCTGGCGAGCACAACCGATCACCCGGTTGGCGGTGGCGGCCACCTTGGTGAGGTCGCCTCCGCTCCACGACGCCACATATCCGAGGCTATAGCCAGCACTGTCGATCCCCAAACCGGCACAGACCATGTACGCGACGGACTCGGCCTCAACCTCGACGATGCCCCGACACGAAGGCCGACCGTCGGAGTTCGGCTCGTGCAGCCGGATGTGGGCGAGTTCGTGAACTGCTGTCTTGAACCGCTGGGCGCCGGGCAGGCTGGCACGCACAACCACGTCTCGTCGCTTCCAGTCGGTGATGCCGTTGGCTTCACCGAGCCGCTCGATGTCGGCGACCTGGAGGTCGAAACCGGATTCGGTGATGAGCCCACGAACTTGCTCCCAGTGAGAGGGGAGATCGCCTTCGACGAGCGTGATCGGCACCTCGGGGAGGGGGTCGCCGTCGGTCTGGGCGATGTCGAAGACGTGGACGACTCGGAACCCGACGACCCGGCGCTCTTCCTCCTCTCCGTTGTCGGGTGTGACCTTGCGGATGACCGGGGCAAGGATCTGGAGTCCCCGCTCACCCTTGCGGACGTGGCGGCCGAGTTTCTGCCAAGCCCGATAGCCGGCAACCCGGCTCAGCGTAGACCCGCGAGCGATCGACTGGGCCCAGATCAAGCGGGTGTTGGCGAACGAGTAGTCGTGGAAGCGGGCCGCGACCGACAGCGCCCGCTGCCAATCCTCCGAGGTGACGAGTTCCTGCAGCGAGTCCTGGAGCTGCTGGTGGAGTCGATCCACCGCATCGTCTCCGCTGGTCTTTCGTTCTGCTGTTTCCACGCTTCGATAGTGCAGCCCAACCCTTTCACCAGAGTGTCAGCAACCCTCTCACCAGAGTGTTCGTAGCCCTTTCAAGAACCCTCCAATCGGGTCCGTGCGCCGCCGGCCGACGTTGCTGGCTCGGAATCCGAAGGAACCAGGGCGTTTCTGGATGTGCCGGCGGAGCAGCGCTCAGTTGCCGTTTCTTGGCCGCGGCGGCCCCCAACGCCAGATCCCCGTCATCGACGGAGTGAGATTCGGCAAGATTGTCCTCGTCGGACAGGGCAAATGGCATTCTGCTGAAAGGGTCCTCCTCCACGATTAGCCCTATGAGCCAGATCGAGAAGACGAACCCGATGCCAACCACCGAGTACTCCCAGACCGCCGCCGCCGACACCTCACTGCACCCTGTCAGCCGTCGCCGACTGAACCCCCCTCAGCACCACACGCACCTGCAACAAGTTGCCCGGGCTCTCACGGCGAGCCGTTTTGGAGGGTCCGAATGCTGAGTCTCGCCAAGGCCCGCAAGGACTACTACCTTCGCAAGACGAGCGAGATCTCGCCCCGCGAGGACTACTACCTGCGAGGCGGAAATGCCACCGGTCGCTGGCACGGCACCGGCGCCGCCGAACAAGGCCTGACGGGAACCGTGTCGGCCGAGGGCCTGGTCCGACTGTTCGACGGTCAGCACCCCGCGACGGGGGAGCAGCTCGGGCGGCAGCTTCGCAAGGACGGGGTCGCGGCGTGGGATCTGACGTTCTCGGCGGACAAGTCGGTGTCGCTGCTGTGGGCGTTCGGGGACGATGAGGTCCGCAGGCACGTCGTCGAGGCGTTCGAGGAAGCCACCGCCGAGGCGGTCGCCTACCTGGAGTCGGTCGCTTCCTCGACCCGGGGAGCATCCCGGGTGCCCGTCACCGATCGCGGAGGCAAGCCGATCCTCGATCACGATGGGACGACCCGCTTTCGAGTGGAAACCTGGCCGATTCGGACCACCGGGTACCTGGCCGCGTGGTTCACCGAGTTCACCAGCCGCAGCGACGACCCCCAGCTCCACACCCACGTCGTCGTAGGCAACCGGGTCGAGGGTGTCGACGGCGTCTGGCGGGCCATCGATGGACGACTCTTGTACCGTCACCAACTCGACGCCGGATACCTCCACGAAGCGGAACTGCGCAGTCGGCTCAGCGAACGACTCGGTGTTCGCTGGCAGCCCGTCCGCAACGGGATGGCCGACATCGAAGGCTTCACCCGCGACCAGATCACGGCCTTCTCCCAGCGACGCCAGGAAATCGAGGAGTGGCGGGACTCGCACGGCTTCGCCGACACCCCAGCTGCCAACGAAACCGCCACCCTGGCAACTCGCACACCCAAGCAAGAACACCCGGTCGATGCTCTAATGCCCTCGTGGCTCGATCGCGGCGCCGACGTCGGGCTGACCCCAGCCTCGGTGGCCGCGTTCCTTGAGCAAGGGCGCGAGGTCGAAATGCCTGAGCCCGAACCGGTATTCGATCGTATGGCATCGGCCGAGGGGCTCACCGCCCAGGCATCCACCTTTGGGCGAGCGGACGTGATCGCCGCCGCCGCAGAGGCTTTGCCTGAAGGAGGACGACGAGCCCAGATCGAGGGCCTCGCCGACACCTTCCTGCACCGTGCTGAAGTGATCCCGATCCTCCCGAGTCATTTAGCGACGGACCCACTGGGTGACCTGTCGATCAACCTTGAGCCCGCCGAACTCGACCGACTCCTCGAACTCGTCAACTCGGCGAACGCTCCCATCATGCGACGCGCGAACGGCGACACCTTTCCCGGACTGGTCAACGAACGCCGCTACACCACCGCCGAACTCCTAACCATCGAACAGCGAATCATCGACCGCGCCCAGAACGGAATCGCAGCCCAACGGTGGATTGTCCCTGAGGCGCGTGTCGATGCCGTTCTCGCGACTCAACAGAACCTCACCGATGGGCAGCGGGCGATGGTCCGTCAGTTCGCCAATTCCGGAAACGCTATCGACATCGGCGTTGGAGCGGCCGGGACCGGCAAGACGACCGTCATGGCCACCATCGAGGAACTCGCCACCGAAACTGGAACCCCCGTCATTGGAACGGCGCTGGCCGCCCGAGCCGCCGCCGGATTCGAAACCGCCACCGGCATCCCCTCAGCCACCATCACCCGCTTCCTATGGGAAACCAAAGCATCCGGTGGCCTCCCAACCGGTGCCATCGTTGTCGTCGACGAGGCAGGCATGGTCGGCAGCCGCCACCTCGCCGAGGTCTCCGACCTGGTCGAATCAGCATCCGGGAAACTCATCCTGATCGGCGACCACCGCCAACTCGCCGAGATCGACGCCGGCGGCCTGTTCGCCGCGCTCACGGCTCGCCTCCCCGCCATCGAGCTGACCGAGAACGTCCGACAGGACCAGGAATGGGAGCGAACCGCACTGGCGGAACTCCGCCATGGTTCGATCTCCCGGGCGGTAGCCATGTACGACCGGCGCGGACTGATCAACGTTGCCGCCACCCCCGATGACCCCATCACCCAAGCCGTCGCCGCCTGGCACCGCGACGTCCAAGACACCGGTGGCCCCGCCCAAGTGCTACTCATTGGGCACCGCAACACCACCGTCGACCAGCTCAACCAGCAGGCTCGCGCCCGCATCGCTGAATCCGGATTGCTCCACGGACCGACGGTGAACGCTGGCGACCGCCAGTTCCAGACTGGAGACAGAGCCGTGTGCCTCAAGAACCGCCCCAAGCTGGGTGTGCTCAACGGCGACCTCGCCACCGTCACCGGAATCGACACCGAACGGCGCACGATCACGCTCAGACTCGACCGCAACGACAAGATTGTGACCGTCCCACATTGGTACATCGACGAAGGCAACCTCGACTGGGGCTACGCCCTCACGGGCCACAAGGCCCAAGGCGCAACCGCCCGGCGTGCCCACACGGTCGCTGGGGACGGCGTCGACCGAGAATGGATCTACGTCACCATGAGCCGAGGCCGCGAAGCCAACACGCTCTACCTCACCGATCCAGACCTCAACGAGAGCGAATGCACGCACCTGACCCACCAACACCCCGAGCGGCTGCCCACCCTCATCACGGCCCTAGGCCGGACGGCCACGGAGCCGGCGGCTTCTGACACCGGACGGGGACCCCGGACCCTCACCGACCGACAACTGAACGAGCGCGTGGCGGCCCTGGAAGTACAACTTGATTCCAGACGAGTCACCGAGTCCGTCGAAGGTCGGGACGAACTTCTTGCTGAATACATCGCCCTCCACCAGGAGACACGGGCCCGACATCGAGACCGGCTCGACGCCATCGCGTACGAGCCACCTGGATGGATCGTCGATGTCATCGGCGAGCGGCCCGCCGACCCCGATCGACGCGCAGCGTGGGAGCGGATCGTCGATCGAGTGGTTTACATCCGAACCCATCTTGATGTCCCCGACGATGCCCGCAATCTCTTGGGTCCTCAGCCTCCCAGTTGGGACGTTGTCAGACGAGCATCATGGATGGTCGCCCGCCGGAGCATTGAAGAAGATGTCCGAGAACTGAACGGTTCAAACAGTCGAGGCCTTGACGCAATCGCTCGCTGATCTGATTCGAAGGCGCTCAGTCGCTCGAGGTGATCCGCCTGCGGAAACCCGTCAATTGCTGCCGGGGGGATGTGCTCGGCCTGCCCTCGAGGTTCAAGGGGCGGCGAGGATGTCGAGTACCGCTGCCTCGATGCGCCCCAGCGGATCGCGGTCGTCATAACCGACGATCGTTACCTGGAGGTTCTCCGGTGGTCTCCGAGGGGACGATCGCTTGCCAGCAGACCAGGTGGATGTCATCGGCGATGATCACCGGGAGCGGCTCCACTGGTGGGGCCGGTTCGAGACCCTGCTCCTCTACCGCTTGTGCGATGGCTACCGCTGCTTGGCGGGGATCCTCGGATGAGCGCATCGCCGCCCGGATCACCCGCTGGATGCGATTCCCGTACGGCGCCTCCAGGGTATCAACCAGCCGGTCAACCTCGTCTTGGGTGAGTCCAGCCGGCGGGTAGTCGCGAATCAGCTGGGCGGCGTCCCGCATTGTTTTCGGGACGGACGGTTGCAGGTTGGCCGGGTCGGTCGCAAGCGTCCATTCGTCGAGGATGTGCTGTCGGGCGGCCGCCCAAGCATCGTAGGCGGTCCGGTGGGTGTCGTCGCTGAGCACTCTGTCGCTGTCGACGCCGGCGTGGGCATGGGCGAGACAGGTGAGCGTGTCGGCGACAATGTCCGTTTCGCCGGTGTCTGTCATTTCGACGTACCGGTAGAGAGGTTCGGGGTGGTCGCCGACCCGGGCACAGAACACGAACCCTGGGCTGGCGCCGGCCCGGACCATGCCGCTGCCGGACCCCCACGGGAGAGCCTTGATCAGCCGGGCAGTGTCGGGGTCAGCTAGTCCCTGGCGGAGTTCCTGACGGTACTCCTCGCCCGAGTAGGCGTGTCCACCCTCACCTCCAGTTTCGAACAGGGTGGTTTCCTCCCGGCGAAGCCGTTCGATCTCCTCGCGGGTCTCGGCAAAGACCCGGTCGCTTGTCTCCGAACCGGGCAGCACCTCGCCCTCGACCCCAATGGTGCGTGCCGCTTGGGTGATCTTGTTGTGCAGTCGCTCCTCCAAACCCAGGAGCCCGTCCAACTGCTGGTCGGGGAAGAAACAGCGGACGTACACCCGGTCATGGAGGGAGCCGATCCGGTCGATCCGCCCGTGGCGCTGCACCATCCGCATCGGGTTCCAGGGCAGGTCGAAGTTGATGATGTGGCGGGCTTGCTGCAGGTTGACGCCCTCGGCGAGCACATCGGTGGAGACTAGGACGTCGAAACGGTCCTGGTTCAAGCCCTCCGGTGCTTCGCTGGACACTGGGGCGAACCCAAACAGCACCTCGCTCCTATCGCCCGCGGAACCGGTGATCTGCGCCAGTCGATCCCTGTAAGGTGTCAGGTCGGGTTCGGTGGCGAAGACGTCCTCGAGGTAGTCGGTGATCCACCTGGCGGTATCAGCGAAATAGGAGAACACCAGCACCTTTCGCCGGTTGCGTGCATCCTCCTCGCCGATCTTTTCATCCTCTGCCTGGGTGAGGATCTCCCGCATCTCCTCGACCAAAGCGGTGAGTTTCGGGTCCCGGTCCCAGGTGACCGTCTCCGCCTGGCCGGCGAAGTCGAGCAGTAACTTCCGGTCAGCCTTGACGGCAGCGCGGAGAGTATCGGTGTCGTAGAGATCAGCGTCGTCGAGGTCGCCATGTTCCTCTAGGTATGCGTCCAGTTCGTCGGTGTCGGCCTTCAGCCATTCGGCTAACGCTTCCCCGGTCGCTACCTTCCCGACGCCGAGAAGATCCAAGAAACCATCGTGGCTTCCGGCCATCCGGCGGCAAGTCTTGGCGAAAGCGTGAGCGGACGACTCGAACCGTTTCAACAGCCCTGACCGCAGCAGACCACCAAGTGGGATTTCAGAGGACCGCCTGCGCCGCACCTCGACACCTTGCTCGGTATCGGCATCAAGGAGATCATCGAGGTTCCGCAAGAAACGGGTCGGGCTGTACCGGGCGAGATGCAGGACCGGTTCACCCTGCACCGAGGCGTGATCGTCGCGGCCACAATCGGGTTCATCACAGTCGAGAGCATGAGCGAACCTTTCGAAGAACCCCGGCAGCACGTCATCGAGGTTATAGGTCACCTTGTGCACGACCGGTTTCGGGAACGTGATCTGCACCTGGATGCCGTCGAGGGTGATGGAGTCGTTCGGGTAGTAGCGCTTCACGAAGTGGCGGGTCCGGCGCACTGCCACCGCGTCCAGGACATCGAACAGCCGGTCGGGGGTCAGGTCGTCGGGGTCTTCCGCCATCGCCTGAGCGAAATGGTCTCGAAGGCTCCGGATCCCCGTGTCGGCGAACGCTGCGTCGTTCTTCACGAAGTAGTTGAGCAGGTAGTAAAGGTCCCACAGGCTGTTGTTCACCGGGGTGGCTGTCAACAGGACCAGCTCCTTGGGTGGGGTTCCCCCCAACAGTTTCCGCAGCACCTCGGCACGGAGCGTTTCCGGGTTGCGGTAGGCGTGCGATTCGTCGATCACGACCATCGCATAGTCGTTTAAGCCGAAAGCCAAGCCTGACCCGGCACCTTGGGGATTGAGTCTTGGGTCCTCGGAGAGTTCTTCATAGGACTTGATCTCCACTCCGAGCTGGTGGGTGAGCAGGAACTTCCTCCACATCCCGTCCCGTAGCGCCGCCGGCGCCACCAACAGCACCCGCTGCCTGCGATCGATCACCGCTTCTCGGATCAGCTCCCCGGCGATGAACGATTTGCCCAACCCGACTCCGTCGGCGACCAGCACCCCGGTGTACCGGTCGAGGATCCGCCGGGCACGCCACACACCGTCCCGCTGGAACTCTGTCAGATGGATACCCGTGCCGGCGTCGCGGGCCTCGTCCTCGATCTCCCGACCGTACCGCTCGTACAGCATCCGCAAATAGATCAGGTAAGGGTTGTGGGGTTCGAACCGGGCGTCATAGATTTCGGCGAGGTCGAACGGGACTGCATCCTTCCACAGCTCCTCGTACCACTCCCGCACCTGCTTGACCACGTGCGGCTGATAGTGGCCCAAGTTCAACTCGAGGTTCTTGGCCAACCCGGCGTAAGTGAAGTTCGATGATCCGGCCACAACACCCTCATCATCGGTGGTGACCAGGAACGCCTTCCCGTGCAGGAAGCCCTCCTCGAAACGGCGCACCTCGACCCGGCCCGAACGCAACCACTCGATCAGCCTTTTTGCGCCAGCATCCGCTTCGATCTCAAACCCGAGCAGATCCCGGTCCTGTTCGATCTCCCGCTCATGACCAACCAGAGCGTTGCGGAGACGAGCCCGCTCCGCTCGTTGCGGGGGGGTCTTCGGGTCCAGGTTGCGGATACGCCACTCACGCGCATCCGGCTCCGCCCCCAACAACAACCGCACTTCACCGACCCTCTCCAACTCGTTGGCAATCAGACCGAATCCACCCGAGTTGAAGTAGGCAGTTGCGACCGCCACCTCGAACGGTTTCGCCCACGTCTCCAGCAAGTAGCCGAGATGACTACGCAGCGCATCGGCCACCATCTCATCCGAACGGTTGGTCGCGAACTCGGGCTTTGCTTTGCTCATCGCCATCTCTTGATAAACGACTCGACGAGATCCCTAGGGGGGTGAGCAACGTCACCCTCTTCCGTCCAGACCAGAGCCTTGTGTCCCTCTTCGAGTCCGTATTCGAGGAAGGCAATTGCATCGAGTTCTGCGTAGGCGCTGGTGACGTCGGTGCCTGGATCATGCGCAATGCTTGTCCATTCACCCCAGTCGTGAGCTTCGGTGATGGCGAGACCCGCAGCAATGCCGATGAACCTATCAACACGCTCGCTTCTCCTCAGAAGCGGTACAGGAACCGAATTGAGGATGAAATAGTTGAGGTTGAGCACGATGCGGAGGTGCCCGAACCAGTCACAGACGGACGAATTGAGCATTCCCAGGACATACGCCTGCTCAGTCACCCCACCACGGGGGAAAAGGAGGTAAGGGGCTGCGTTGGTGAGGAGGTGCCGCGGAGGCACGAGCGCCGCCCACATCTTCCTTGGGTTGGAAGCGTGGATGATCGCCCGATATGCAATCCTCGGATTCCGTGCTGGCAGCGACTTGGGATTGGCCGCCCACTCCGGCGCCATTTCCGAGAAAGGTGATCTTTGGTGTCGGGCTAATCGCATCCGTTGCCGCTGGAGATCCTCGGCGATAGCGTTGAAATCGCCGTGGGCAAAAGCGCCAGTCTCCCGCGCGAACCTATGTCTCTCGATGTTTAGGTGGTTGTAGATCTCATCCCCAGCATCGGAGAACCAACGCTCATCGTTGGTTACGTGCAACTCCGTGTGTGGTCGCGCTCGGAAGTCGGGTCTGTCGGGCTGACCGAACGCCGGGTGTTCGAGCAAGGCGCCGAGTAGCTCCACCTCGGCTCTTGACTCCACGGCCGGAACACATATCAAGGGGTCGATAAGCGCCAGACGATCGACCCGGAGGACCCCACCGGGAAGCCGTCTCGCCTCGAGCAATTCATCGACTGATGCGTGAGTGCCTCTTATCGTCAGGTCGCCATCAGCGAACCCCTTGACGAATTCCACCAACGCAATCGGATAGCCCGGATTCACATCAGTGAAGAGCCATTCATTCTGATTCCTGCAGAGGTCGATTGTCGTGTGGGACCGCGGGAGCACCGTCCTGCGCCAAGGTGCTGAGCCCTTCGTCGCGAGAATGCTCTTCGGAAGAACGACCCCAACGAAGCCATCCTCGTGCGACAGTTGCCAGAATCTCCAGGCAAAAGCCTTGTAGAGGTCCGGATCACCTTCCGACATACCGTCATACGGTCCGGCGAGGAGGGCGTGGCGCACAGCGTCGGACTCGGCGAGCTGAGTCTCGTATTCGGCTACCAGATCCGGTCGCTGTGCCCTGTTCAACCTGATCTGGCTCTTCTGGAGGGTCTTCGCCATACCCTTCAGGCCCGGGAAGTGGAGGTTCCAGAACGCCAGTTCCTCCGTCTTGACTTCCTCCCAAGGCGGATTCCCAACAATGCAGTCGAAGCCAGGGCGTCCCCGCGAAAATACCTCCGGAAACGCTATCGGGAAATGTAGCGCTCCGAGTTGGCTGGCTAGGCCCACGGCCTCCTTCAGCTGCGGATGTGCCAGCGTTTCATCTGACACATCCTCGAATCTCGGAATGGCACCGATTCGGACGGCGATGAGCAAATCGAATAGCTTTCGTGCAGGTTCCACAGCCTCCGTTGCCTGGTCATGCGCTGCTCGGGCATCCCGTATCTCGCGGGCAGTGGCATCGCTGATTCGCCCCAGCCGACTTAGGGCGTCCTCTGCACGCTCTAGCCACCCTTCGATCTGGCTGCGTAACAGGGAGGGTGTTCCGGTCCTGCCCGTTTCCGGGACGAGGATGTCGAGCGCCTCGTCGATCGTGCCGATCCCGGTGAGGCTGTTCCCCTGCACGAGGTTGTGATCCAAGAAACTAAGTGGCAGCCCTGGCACGAACGTGTGGATCCACATTCCCAACCGAGCCAACTCGACGGCGATCAGATTGAGGTCCACCCCGTAGATGCACCGTCGGGCCACCTGACGTCTAAGCAGGCTGGCCTGTTCAATCTCGTAGGCGTCGGCCAGGTCAGGACCAAGGTTCTCGAAGGCGGCGGCCCGGATGCGCTCGAGTTCATTGACCACTCCCGGGATCGGATGTTCGGCGAGGAACGAGGAGAGACGTGCTTCGATGTGGTCGACGGCTGCAACCAGGAAGTGCCCGGAACCCATAGCGATGTCGGCGCAGCGGAAATCGAAGAAGGCGTCGGCGGCCTTATGCTCCTCACCGGCGTCAGTGAGTTCACGCAGTCGCTTGAGATGATCGTCGAGGGCAGGCTCTAGGGCGTGCTCGAGGAGATGCTCAACGGCGAAGGGTTTGGTGAAGTAGCTTCCGGTGGCCTTGCGGGCGCCAGATCGGTTGTGCAGGTAGATTTCTCCCTCAACAACCACCACTTCGTCACGGTCCCCGGCAGGTACATACGCGCCATCACTCGCCACCGTCAGGTTGGACGGCGCTACGGAGAGGTTGGACTCCAGCAGACCTTCATAGATGGTTCCGAACTCCCGGACCGAAAGCGACCGGAAGTCGACCGGTCCGTGCACGTCCTCGTCCGTACGGTCCACTAAAAGGGCGAGCAAAGCCGGGCCGATCTCGGCGTTCGTGAGGCTCAACTCGGCGAGACGAGCACCAACCTGGCTGATATCTGGGTCGGAGGAGAACATCCCCCCGTTGTAGGCGGGGACCGCCCAGTCCCGATTGCCCTGATCGACCGCTTTGGAGAGGCTGCGGATCTGGTCCCCCATGTCGGTGGCGGCGGGGTCGAAGTCGGTGTGATCCTGGTTGACCCGGTCCGCCAGACCGGCAGCCAGGGTCTTGAGGGCGTTGCGCTGGTACAGCCCATTCGACCGGTAAGGGAGCAGGTCCTTGTCCTCTGCGTAGGCAACGAACAGCAGCCGGAACAGGATCACCATTGCCAGTTCGTACAGGTCGGCGAGATCCTGCTCGGTGACAGTCGAGCCATTGGCCTTGTGGTGGGCAGCTACCACGCGGGCCAAATGCGGCACCACCTGGTTGTAGACGCGGTCCCGAAGCCGCTCCCCAAGCCCTGAGGCAAACCGTTGGGACTCCTCGAGGATCTGCTCGAAACTCCCCTCGGGGCGGAGAGCATCGGCGCCGAACAGCAACGGCAGGTAGCCGGCCAGGTCATCGGGTAAGAGCGCCAGGTTGGCTTCGATGAACGTCTCCGCCCGGCCTTTGCGACCTACCCCGGTGTGCTTGCGGGCGGCATACACCCGGATCTGGCTGCCCCTGGTCAACACCACATAGGGGAGCGACTCTGCATCGGCCTGGGCGAGGGCGTGAGAGATCGGGCTGGTTCCACCGAACCGCGGGGCGGCACCTTCGGGCGTTTCGTTCTCGTCGAGGAAGATCGCCACGGCGGTCTTGGCGCCGTTGTCCTCTAACCGCAACACCGACGTAGCAGCGCCCAATTGGTCGATGATGAACCCGAGCGACCGGATCAGGTCCTGACCTCGTTTATTCAAAGCCGTCTGACCGGTCTTGGTCATCGCTGCCCAGTCGGGGCGGGTCGGTACCCCATCCTTCAGTTGGTGGGTGGCGAACATCCCAGCGTTGCGGATACCCGCCAGATCCGAGTCCGATTCGGGAAGGACTTCGTGCAGGAACCGGATCGCAGCGTTACGGTTTGGCTCGGCTAGGGCCGACGTCGCGATCCGTTCTGCCTGGCCTGGATCCCGGTCGTCCTGGACCGGTGGGTTGTCACCGGTCGGCCCACACATCGCGGCTCGCAGCCCGTGCGCCCCTTGATAGAGGACGATCAGCAGCAGGGGAGCGGCGCGGTTGTCCTTGCGACGTTTCCAGAGTTGACGGACATCGCTCACATTGGGGCGGGTGGGCGCGGTGGCCACGGCGACTTCGAGCGGGTGGGCGCCTTTGCCAAGGAACAGGTCGCACGCTTGGAATGATCCGCGGCCTACTTCGGGGAGCTGCCAGGGGATAGGCCCCGGCTGATCGATCAGGAAACTGCCAGTATTACGCATACGATCGACGCTTGAGCCTGTGACGTGCCATCGCAACGAACCTTAGTGTCGCTGGGCCACGATTCCTGGCCGGCTTCTACCGAACTTGTACCGGACGGGGTACTACTCGATGCCATTTCGCGGGCCGCGGTGGCACGCCTCGAGCCGTCGTTCATCGGACCGTGCATCCCGCTATGAGAATGCTTGTGACCGCAGCGCTCGATCCTCGTACCACGGCCTGAGCCTGACTCGCACGGGGTGGAAGTTGCCGTAGACGAGGACTCCGGTTCCGGTGTCTGCACGTCGGAGTTCGGACGCGGGGGCGAGGGGTCGGTGGCGGACCGACTTGGTGATGCTTTCTCGTCCGTCGGGGCTGCGGCTTCGGGTCTCTTCGACTGCGGCCTCGTCGCCGATGAGGCGGCTGAAGTAGTCGAGGGTGGGCGTGTCGGATACGCCGGCGAGGACGACTTTGGCGCGGTGGTTGTTGATGACGGTCTGGGCGAAGGTGCCGTAGCGGGCCTGGATCTGGGCGAAGTCCTGCCAGACCGTGACTAGTTGGATGCCAACGCCGCGGGCGGTGGAGGCGATTTGGGCGAGGTCGGGGAGGGGGGCGATGTTGGCGGCTTCGTCGATCACAAGAAGGAGTGGCTTGGTGGGCCGGTCGGCTGGTCGGTTGGCCCGGTCGTAGATGCGGGCGACGGTCTGTTCGATGAGTGCGGTGAAGAGGGGGCGGAGTCGGGCTTGCTCGTGGAGGGGTCCGCAGATGTAGAGGGTGTGGTTGCCGCCGTCGAGGAGCCGGTCGGGGTCGATGGCTGGCTGGCGGGTGGTGGTCGCGAGCACGCCGGGGTCGGCGAAGGCGGCGAGAACGGTTTCGGCGGTTGTGTACGCCGAGGAGCGGGTGCGGTCTTCTCGACCGATGGAAGCGGCGAACGCTTGGATAGCATCGAGCTCCTGGGCTTGTTGGAGGGCGCGGAGGGGTTCTTCTTCGTCTTGAAGGTCGACCCAACGCATGACGTCGGTCATGGCCGCTCCGGATTGGGCGGCGGCAAACAGGAGCGGGGCAAGGAGTTTTTGGGCGACGGCGTACCAGAAGTCGGAGTCTTGGAGTCCGCCTCGTTCTCCTGCTCGGGCGGTGGAGGCGAGCCAGGCGGCCATACGGAGAGCCCCCTGCCAGTCTGATGCGCTGTGCAGTGGTGACCATCCGGCGGAGGGTTCGGCGGTGGAGCCGACGGGGTCGAAGACGTAGGTGTCGCCGATCGTGCGGCGGTGGTTGATGGTGTGTTCGAGGAGGTCGCCTTTGACGGAGGTGGCGATGACGGGTCCGTCCCATTCGAGGAGGGCGGGGATGGCGAATCCGGTGGTCTTTCCGGTGCCGGCCGGGCCGATGACGGCGACGGAGTGTTGGGCTTCGGTGGCGATGAGTCTTCGCTGGACGGTGCCGAGTGTGAGACGTCCCGGGTGGGGGCGGCGGACGAGGAGGGGTTTGAGGTCTCGGGGTTTGGCCCATCGGGCTGACTCGCCATCTGACGAGTTCCGATGCCGGTCGTGCCAGCGGTAGCCGATCGCACCGACGGCAATCAGAACCGCCACGAGGAAGATGAGCGTGCCGTAGTAGGGGAGGGGCCCCGGGAGAACGTGTGCAGCCGCAGGTGGCCAAGCTTCGCTAGGAATGGCCGGACTGGCGACGAGTTTCCAGAGGATCAGTGGGCTCTCGGAGAGGGGAACTTGCGGCCAGGTGCCGGTCCAGAGGCGGGCGGCGACCTGGCCGGCGGCCCACACCATCAGGCAGGCGGCCACCAGGGCGCCGGTGACGATGGTGAGGACCTTCTCACCGTCAGGACTGTTCGCTGCCGGGTGGGTCATCGTTCGATGCCCCGTTGCCGTGCCGTCCGGTGTCGATGGTTGGGTTCGGTGATGAGGGTGCGCAGGAGTGGGGCTTGGCAGGCACCACACCGGCAGGCTCGCGGGGTGGGTTGGGTCCATCCGTCGGGCCAGTAGGGGATGGTGGTGGCACACGGAGTGCAGAGGGCGTGGCTGCCGAGCAGTGGGATGAGGGTGTAGTCACCGTCGACGGGGATCCGGCTGTTGCACAGGTCGCAGATCCACAGGCTGTTGTCGTCGGGGACGCTGGTGATGATGACCACCCCGAGTCGTTCCATCTCGGCCCGGAGACCGGCTTCGGCGGCGACTCTGCGCCGGTAGGCCTCGCGGTGTGCGGCGGGCCGGACGACGAACCGCAGGTCGTCACGGCACGACTCACACAACCCCTGCGTGGTGAGGCTAGTTTCGGAGTCGCAGCTCACACATGCGTCGGTCACCTTTCCATCCCCTGCGCGACGGTTCGTTGCCGGTGTGGCCGGTTGACGATCTCGGCGAAGAGGAGGAGTCCCGCTACTCGATCGTCGGCATCGAGTTGGTCCCATTGGTCGAGGACTGTCTGGGCGAACCCACCGAGGGGATGTGAGTTGTCGTTGAGGACGTGGGCGATGCTCCTTCGCTCTTCTTCGTCGAGTTGGAGGGAAACATCGGAGTGGCAATCGTCGGAGTTGGTCAGGGCGGCGAAGGCTGCTCCAATCCGCCGCTTGTTAAGAATTTCGGTCGGGTCGACCGGCTGAGGTTGGACGGGTGGCATGTGGTTGTTCCTTTCAGTGCGTGCAGCCGCTGGTGGGTGCGGTGGCGGGGTTGAGCCCGATCCCGTTCCACCAGGCCTCGAGCGGCTGTTGAGGGCAGAGCAGGGCACCGTCGGGGTTGCGGATCTGGAAGTGGAGGTGTGGGGCTTCGGAGTTGCCGGTGTTGCCCGACGTCATGATCAGCTGTCCGGCTGTCACCTCGGCTCCGGGCTCGACGTTGACTTGGGTGCCGTGGCAGTAGGTGTAGCGGTGGTTGTCGAGACCGGTGATGGTGACACCCCGCCCGCACTTGCAGGTGTGGCATGGCTCGTAGACGTTGCTGACGGTGCCGGGGTGGGCGGCGTAGACGGGGGTGCCTTCGGGTACGCCGAGGTCGGAGGCGGGGTAGTCGTGGTGACTCCTGCGTATCTGGTCGACCGTGACCGATTCGACTGGGAGGGGGAAGGCGTATAGCCCGTCGGCGGTGATGGCACCTTGGGCGAACTGGAACGACCGGTAATAGTCGATCCACCCGGAGACGGTGGCGACGTACTCG
Organism: Acidimicrobiia bacterium; assembly: GCA_029210695.1. Taxonomy (NCBI): domain Bacteria; kingdom Bacillati; phylum Actinomycetota; class Acidimicrobiia; species Acidimicrobiia bacterium. The sequence goes on along the minus strand of JARGFH010000022.1, from coordinate 21,128 downwards.
GCCGAGTTGTTGTAGCCGTGTATCGCCGCTTCGAGGTCGGTGGGGTTGGTGTAGTCGCCGGGCGCGGTGAGACAGAGGTGGGCGACGGAGCCGAGGGCGGCGTCGAACACGTTCTGCGGGTCGGCCGTGCCGTCCTTGTTGGCGTCCTGTCCGAAGGCACGCCACGATCCGGGGAGGAATTGTGCAGGCCCGACCGCCCGGTCCCAAATCGGGTCGCCGTCGAGGAGGCCACCGTCGGAGTCGGGGACGATGGCGGTGCCGGGCTGTGAGCCGTCAAGGGTGATCCCATAGAGGGGCGGGGTCACTTGCCCGTCGGAGCCGACGCTACGTCCACCAGTGGTGGCGTGGCCGGATTCGACCACCCAGATGCCGGCGATGATCGGCCAATCCACCACACAGCCGGCGGCGATGCTCGGTGCGTTTGTTTCGGCGGCGACGTAGGCGGAGAACACCACCGGCGGGATGCCGAGCGCTCCGCTAGCGGCGGCCGCAGGGCTGTGGGCGACCACCGCCGCGACCCCAAGCATCACAATGAGGAGGACGAGGCCGAGTGGTGCGGTCACCATCCCGACGGTGACGACGACCCGCCAGAGCACCGAACCGCTTCTCTGCTCGGCGAGCTTCTTCTTGGCGACATGGGCGGCGGCGCGGGCGACGAGATGCCAGCTCACGCCGAGGTCCTCCGCGGAACCTGCTGCCAGGCTGCCGCCGTCAGGGCGGGCACCGCTTGGGGTTTCTTGCGGGGCAAGGCGGGAAGGTCGGTCGTGGCCTCGCGGACGGTGTGGGTGACGCCGAGTCCGGTGAGCCCTCCCGCCTGGTAGGGGCGAATCCAGGCCGCCCCGTGGGAGCCTCCGACCTGGCCGCCTTCGAGGCGACCGAGCGTGGAATCGGCGAACCGGGAGGCGATGTCGAGGAGTTGACGGCGGCCGATCGTCATCACGGCCATGAAGAAGATCACCAGCAGGAACCGTGTCCACATGCCGCCCGCCACGCCGAGGAGCCCATTGAGGCCGGTGATTAGCAGGGCGAGGAAGACACCCATCACGATCACGAGAGCAACCACCCGCACGAGGGCGGCCACCCAATGCCAGAGGAGGCTGCGCCCCGCACCGGGGAACAGCCCGGCGTAGAGAGCGACGGGGAGGAGGGCGATCAGGAACAGGGCCAGGCCCTTAGCGACCACCAGGGTGAAGGCGGTGACCACGAACAGGGCGAGGGCCGCTGCAGCGACGACCAGGTAGAGCAAAGCTCCGACGAGGCGCCCGACCGTGGCGTCGGCGTTGAACCCGGCCTCAGCGTCGCATCCAGCAGCTTGCATCAGCTGTCGGGGGGTGTCGTCGAAGCCGTGAGGTCCGGAAACCAACGCCTGGTTGCGGGCGTCCGCACATGAACTCGTTTGGAGTGGCTTTCCCCAGTTGATGGTGTCGTAGGGGTCACGAACGAACCCGGCCATCAACGCCCCGCTCACCCCATCGGACACATTGGCATCTCGGTCGGTGTCGGCGGCGAGCGAGACAATCTCGGCCGAGATCCCACCGGCAGTTCGCATCGCGCCAGTTACCGCTCCCCCGAAGCCGGGTCCGGTAGTGACGTGGACGAGCACGGCGAACACGATCAGGGTGAGGGCGAACTCCCCGGCCCCGGCACCGACCTTTCCCCGCAGGAACTGCCAACCCATGTAGAGGGCGGAGACGACCAGTCCCAGGTGCGACAGTCGCATCGGCCCCAGCACCCGACCATCCAACAGGTCGGCGACAGCGGTGGCGGCGTCGGTTAGCGCTCCTTCGATGACGAACCCGGTGGCGGCCTCAAGCAACCAGATGGCGAGGGCGACCAGCATCTTGGCGATCGAGAAGACCAGGTCGGTGGCCGTGCCGATCGTCACGCACCCGATGTCGCCGATGAACCCGTCGTTGTCGCAGCCGATGTCGTAACGGCCGATCCCGACAATCCCCTGACTGTCGTCGGTCGGGTAGTCGGTGGGCGGATACAACTCCTCACCCAACTCGACGCCGGGGGTAGGTTCACCGGTCTGGGCGTGGGCCGGGGGCGCCCAGACCACTGCCGTGATGGCGAGGACAGCGAGGAGCCATGCGACGATCCACCCCCACCCGTCCAAAGCCGGCGCCTGGCGACGGCGCTCCGCCGTGTCTTGGTGATGGCTCACGGTGCCGTCCCGCCGGCGACGAGCCCCGAATCGTGATCGTGGCTGAGGGAGGGCCACGGTCCAACCGCCACCCGGCTGGCGCCGGGGGTCGTGGAAAAGGCGTTGGCAACGTCGGGGTCGTCGGGTACAGCGATGCGGACCAGCCCAAGACGCCCAGAGGGGTCCCGCATGAGACACTCGCCGGTACCGAGCGATGCGATCGTCTCGACGTTGTCGTCCCGGCCGTCCGAACCGAGGAAGCGGAGAGCGTCGGCAGCGGTCCCGGGGGACTGGCGGAACACGACCCGGTAACCCAACAGCGTGTCGACGTCCTCGGTGCCGCTTTCGGCGGTGAGGTCGGTGGCGAGTTGGCTGAACGCCCACACCGCGGCGAAGTGCTTGCGGCCGTCACGGATCAGGTCCATCACCAGCCCGTGACCCTGAGCACTCGCAGTCAAGGCGTGAGCCTCGTCCAACAGCAGAGCCGCAAACCGGCGGACGTCTCGGAACAGTACCCGGCGGGAGAAGGCGGCGACCAAGTACAAGATGGCCTGGCCGAGGAGTTCCTCAGGGAGCTGATCGTCCCGCGACACCCCGCGGCGGGGGAGGCGCAGACCGGGGATGTGGAAGCACACGTAGTCACCGTCGAGGTCGACAGCCGGTCCCGGGTCCCCGAACACCAACCGGCCGTAGGAGATCTCGGAGAGGGCCCGCAACTTGTCAGCCACCTCACCACCCGGTCCGTCGGATGCTTCGAGGTCGTCGATCACATCACGCAGTCGGGCGGGTTGACCGGTCTGTGCGGCCCGTTCCAAGGTGTGTTGGGCGGCCCGGTAGCAATGAGTGCCGGCGGTCGAGCCTGGTGGGGTGGCGGTGAGGAGGGTGATGAACCCGACCCCGTAACGGAGTCGCAGTTCGTCGGTGTCGAACACCCGGAACGGGTCCAGACCCACGGCCGCATCGGCCGAGATCTCCACCACATGGACGGTGCCCCCCATCACCTCGGCGAGCCGACCGTATTCGCCCTGCTCGGTACGGTCGATAGCGACCACCTGGCCGCCCATCGCCACCGTGTTGTAGGCGAGAGTCTTGGCAAGGAAGCTCTTGCCGGCTCCGAGTTCACCGATGGCAGCAAGCGACCCGGACCGGTTGAGATCTCGGGGGCCATGGGCAGGATCCAGGAAGACGGGACGGGGAAGAAGCCCGTCGAGGGAGAAACCGAGGAGCATGCCGCCGGGGTCGCCGACACCCGAGCCGGCGAACGGCATCGCCGAAGCGAGACCGTCGGGCAACAGGTCCTGGGCGTACTCCCGTACCACCGGCAAGACTGGTGCTCCGGGGAGCATGGCGGTGAAACACGCCAGCTGGGCGCCGGTGGGCCGATAGAAGTTGAACTCGGCCGCCCGGAACCCGGATTCGAACACGGCCACCCGCCGCTCCACCTCCGACAGGTTCCGATGGGCGACGGCGACGATGGTGGTCGCCCGCAGCGCCGGGAGCGCCGGATTCGATTCGAGCCGGGCCCGATGCTCGTCGACCGCATCGGTGGCGGCGGTGAGGGTGGTGGCCGGGCCGGCCGGGTCGCCACCCGGTTCGGCGAGTTGGCCGACCAGGTTCCGCTTCGCCCGCAATGCTCGGCGGCGGGCCGCCTGATTGTCGATTCTCTCAATGCGGACGGCCCAGTCGAGGGGGAAGGGGAGCTGATCGTCCAGATGCCACAGCCACTCCCCGGACCCATACGGGAACGTCCAGGCCGCTGGGATTTCAGCCAGACAGGAGAAGGCTTGATAGCCGGTCCCGTAGTCGGGATGTTCGACGGTGAGGTACCGCCAATGCGACAGCCGATCCGGATCGGTCCGGCGGCCACCCTCGAAGTAGACGGCATCACGATCCAACCTGACCACCGACGGATGATCCGCGCTGTTGTCATTCGGGAGGGGCGGGTCGAGGAGGCCCCGCAGCACCGCTCGCTGGTAGAGCCAGTGCACCTGGCCGGCGTCGAGCGGCCGGAGACGGAGATGCTGTGACAGCTGATCCGCCAGAGAACCCGCCTGCGAAATCGCCACTGCAACTCGACCACGCCCCACGACCTGTGGAGGTATCCCAAATGCACAGCCGAGCTCTGATGCCGCCGCCCGGAGCCGATCCACCATGCGGCGCCTGCCGCTCGTGTCGGGGAGTTGAACGGCAAGAAACCAGCGGCGCTCATACACCGACTCCGAGGCCAGCCGACTCGCCGTGCGACGCGCCGTGCCCGCCCAGCCAGGCGCAGCGTCTTCGCCACGGATCCGCTGTTCAAGCTCATCGCGGGAGAGGTTGCGGCCGATCGACAGGATCAGCGAATGGGTCGGGAGACCGAGGAGAGCGGCGGTGGTGCGAGCACGCACCTCCCGGGCATCACGAACCGACCGATGCGGATATGGGAACGATTCCACCTCGAAGCACGCCCACACGGCCCCATCGGCGCCCCACACCAGATGACCGGTGACGCCCCGCACCGGAAGCGGATTACCCATCCGCCCGCCTCCCCAGACCCAACGGGGCGGGCACCATCACGACGCCGACTTGGTTGCCGCGGGTCGGTCGTGCCAGCGTGACGGGCGTCCCATTGCGGACTCCGTGTCTGCACCCAGGCGACAGAATCACCATGGCCAGTCCGGCAGCGACCAGGAACGGGGAGCGACCCTCGATCCTCCAATGCCTCACCGCCCACCCCGACCCGGCAATCAACAACGTGAACACGGCCAGGTTCCCGACCGCCCCGAGGTGCGCCCACACAGGTCGGGTCGCCAACAGCAGCCCGCTCATCCCAGCGACCGCCCCCAACTGCGAAGCCGAAAGAGCCCACGGGAGCCGCCAACCGGCAACGTGGCCGATAATCACCGGGTGACGGAGAGCCTGGGTGTACGAGTGATAGACGTCGAAGTCCATCGCCGCCACCTACAGCGACCCGTCGATCGTCACGACGACTGTGTGAGCGGGCGGGGCGAGGGCGCCGACGTCCTCAGCCACCTTGTTCTGTAGCCAGTCGGTGGCGTTGATAGCGAACAGGACAATGGCGGCCAGGATGATCACCCCGATCACCGCCGACACGGTCCGCTTCACCAGCCACGACCACAAGATCATGCCGATAGCGACCAACACCGCCGCCCCGATCGCCAGATTGGTCAAGTTCCCAACCACGGTCTCTGCTGTCTCAATCATTTGTTCCTTCCTCTCACTGGATTCGTTCAACTGCCTTCTTGGAGCGTTGCCAGGGGTGGTGCCGGCAAGAGCTCAGATACCTCCCACCGCCCGTCCCGCTGTTCGACTACGAGGGCGTATTCGAGAATCTGGGCCCGGCCGGCGATATCAGTCGCCCGAACAACCACCGCCACCTCGGACAGGCCGCCCGACGCTTCGGCCATCCCGGCCTCGAGGATCTCGACACTCAAAAATGGCGCTGGCTGGATCGGAACGATGGGCGAGGACGGGGAGGTGTACCGGGCCAGCTCGCCATCCCCGGCTAGGAAGGCAGCCAGGAAGCGCGACAGCATCTCCTCCAGACCTGGTGTCGCATCGAGTCCGTCAAGGCGATCAATCAGCAGGTCCGGGACAGTGACGCGGGCGGGTGCCGGAATCAATGTGGGTAAGCCGGTGACTGCCCACCCAGTTGGCGTCTCGGCCACACCAACCGAGTAGAAACGGGTGCCTGCCGGAACCCACACGGGCTGCCCGTCGGCATCGCTTCCGGCGCCAACAACCTCCGCAGCCACCCTCACCGCGTAGTAGCCAGGGGAGACCTCCGAGGCGCCGAGGCTCGTCGTCCTCGTCGCCGACCACGATCCGCTCTCAACTCCATCCAACGAAACGTTGTCCAGGAAGGGACCGAGCGAATCGGTTGAATTCTCTCCGGCACCGAGGTAGGCGGCGATGAAGAGCTCGGCGAAACCCTCAGCTCCAGCGGTGTCGGGAGCCGGCTCCGCTTCAGCCCGCCCATCCACGACGTCGATTCGCTTGCTGAGTGACGACACCTGCGCTGCAACGAGGAGGGCTGCGACCGGACCCGACAGCACTAGCAGCCATAGGGCGAAATACAGGATTCGGATGGTCAGCGCCGGGGTGAAGCTTCGCCGAGAGTGCCGGTCTCCGGTGTACACCTCGTTACCTTGGGTAGTCATCGGATCCCTCTCGACCGATCGGTCACACGGCGTCGTCGGATGTGTTGGGAAGCCATCTGACGGCGCAACGCCTCGACTCGGGCGTCCTCGGCTCGCCAGTAGCCGTCCTCGAAGAAGCCCACCACCCGGCCGGCCAGTTCACGGGACGGCAGCATCCCGCCAGTACTCAGGAGATCGTCGAGCAGATCACACCAGATGCCCCAGCCGGCTCGGATCTGACCGTCCAGCTCGACCTCGGTCAGCGCGCGGGCGTCACCGTCCGGCGGGGTGACGCTTCGTCCGAGTTTCCGGTCGGGTTGCTGTGAAAGAGCTTGCATGTTTCCTCCATTCGGTCGGTGGTCGGGGTCGGACTTCATGGCCTATCGCTGGCATAAGGGGCGGGCGAAGGAGCGGGACGCGACACACTCTCGGTCTTGATGTGGTCATCGAGCCAGGGTCAGGGCTTGGCGAACGCGACACTCGGCACGCAGTCGCCGCTGTCGCAGCGTCTGGGGATCGACGTTGTCAGCGGCGGCCAGTTCATCGACCGAAACCCCGGCGACCCGGGTCATCACTACAAGGCGAGCCGCATCCTCCCGAACCCGCCCCCGCTGTCGAACCCACTCGACGAGTTGCTCAACCTCCTGCTCTTCGGACGGGCCGTCGGTGCTCTCCTCGCCAACATCGAGGTGCCTGTAGTCGTCGACGAACACCACCGGTTCCGACCGAGTACGGACCGCTGCGCGCAGGACTCGGCGCCTCGTGTTCACGTAGATCCGAAAACTCGGTGGCGTTCCTGCCGGCTCGGTAGCGCACCAGGAGATGGCGTCCAACGCCGTCGCCACGACCCGGGCAGCTCGTTCTTCGACATCCCAGCCGCGGATTCCGTTGATAAGGCTCTTCAAACCCGGAAGTACCACCTGGAGCGCGACTCGTTTGGCCAGTCCGTCGTCGGTGGCTCGTACGAGAAGAGCGGCCAGGATCTCATCCCTCTCGGCCCAACCCTGAGCATCTCGCCTCTGAGCGGCGGCGACGAGCTGGTCACCGTCATCGAACGACAGCCGGTCATCGTCGATTTCCCATGCCCCAAGTCGATCTCGCAACCAGCGCGAGTGGGACAGGATCCGCCACTCCGCATCAAGCCGACGAATCAGTTCAGTGTCCGCCGCTCTCGCTGGGGGTCTCGGCCCCACAGGCCGCTCCTCTCGTGCACTTCACGAGAGCTAGATTCCGCGCCGACCCTGTCAGCAGAGTGTCAGCAGCCCTGTCAACTGAGTGACACCGCAGGATGAAGGTCATTGATCGGATAGCCCGGCAATCGCCGCGCAATCACCCTTCCGGGGCAGGTAGCTTGGGGCTGGATGAGCGAACTTACGACCCTCGCGGACGATCAGCTGTGTTCCTTGTCGATCGATCGGTTGGGTCTGGTGGTGTTGGCGCATCTAGAGGAGACTGGCGAGTGGCACTCGGGCAACTTTGTCAAGGGTGCTGCACAACGTGGCGTCAGCGTGCCAGCCCAGCGTTGCCTTGTGGAAGCGGTCAACTGGCTCGTCGCCAAGGGGTTGATTGCCCGCGGCACTCCGGGTCAGTCGGGGAGCGAGGCAGTATTCGTCACGCGACTCGGTCAGTCCGTTCTCGAAGAAGGTCTCCGTCGTGTCAACGCAGCAGAGCGGCTCCACGAGGACTTGCACCACCTGTTGACAAAAGTTCGATCACAGTTCCTTCTGGGGGAGTACGAGCTCGCAGCCTTCGCTGCCATGCGCGAGGTGGAGATCCGGGTCCGGGAGCTGGCCGACGCGGACTCGGCGCTCATCGGCGTGAAGTTGATGCGCGAAGCCTTCAAGAACGATGGTGGTCCACTCAGCGACCCCAATCTGGATCCGGGGGAACGGGTTGGTGTTATGGAGTTGTTCGCTGGAGCTATTGGTACGTTCAAGAACCCGCCGAGCCATCGCCAAGTCGACTACACCGACCCGATCGAGGCTTCCGAGGTCGTGTTCCTCGCTGACCTGCTCATGCGGCTACTCGATCGTGCGGAATCGAGGTTGGCGTTGGGAGTTGCAGAGACTCCGGAGTAGTGCCAATACAACTGGCCCGAGCTACCCGATAGCGCGGAGACTTGCAGGAGCCAGGTCGACGTACCATCTTGCAGGGTCGTTCTTCGGTTTCTTCGGCCAGCGGTGTGCGGCCGGGAGCAGTCTGCTGCTCAAGGTTTTGACCCATCCGGATACCTTGTCACGCTCGCCCTGGAAGTCTTCATCGTGGCCATAGTCCAAGAGCTCTGAGTATCTCTTGAACAGGAACGCGAAAAGGTCGGCGACCTGCACGAGTCCTACGTGATGTGATTGGGCATAGAAAGCCGTATCAATGATTTGGTCAAGGGCCTCGTTCTTCGCAGAACGGTCGTAGTAGGTGTCGGACCACGCTGGCGGTTCGTAGAGCAGCTGAGCTAGGGCGTCCGTCTTCTGCTTGTTCTCATCAAAGACGAGAAAAGTGCTGCCCTTGTTCTTCTTCTTGCCCTGGTGCGCTCGCTGAACTTGGAGGGCGACGTGAAGCGCAGCGGCGCCCCAACGGTCTAGGCCTTGATCGTGGAGGGGTGATCCCTCGAATCGGGTGTAGTCCAGCGCAGCCAATGCGATGTCATGTTTCCTTTCGCAGAGCCAATCGCAGAAGTCGCCGATCGCCTGGTGCCGGAGTTGTCCATCGACCCCATCCCAGCGCCTTTTCCCCCGATAGAGCTCGGTCGACTTCAACTCCCGAATCGTCCCATCCGGCAGGCCTTCCAAACGCTCGTAGATCGCGCGGAACTCGGATCGAGTCCTGTGAATGCGAGCTGCGTCGGCGATGATCCCGACCATCACGACGGCCGGGCTCTTGCCATCTGTGCCGGTCTCATCGACGTAGCAGAGCTTCACGTTCGTCCTTCTCGTTGGATCGTGAGCCGAGGGAGTTGGCTCGAATGCAACGCGCAACAGTCATCTTGGCAGGCCTCGCGATCGTCGTCAGTCTTGTGGTAGCTGCCTGACAGATCAGGCAGGTGGGCGCTATCGGGCTGGTCGGCGCCGATGGACGCGACCTGAGCGTCAGGCGCTCGAGATTGAACGGGCTCGCGCAATGCGAGCAGAAGGTCACCCAAGCCTGTCAGTCGGGCGCGAGCCACCCTGTCTGAAGACCCCCAATCCCTTCATCTCCGGCGATGGATCACGCGCGGCGATCGAGCCAACGCTCGATCGAGTCGACACGATCGTCGACGAGGCGAAGTGCTCTGACTTTCAGAGGCAAGTCAGAACCGTGGCTGGCGCGGAGATGGTCGGCGGCGGAGTGGGCTCCAACGAGGGGCGTGCGTTTGTTGCCTTCGGCTTCAGCTGCTTCGTAGGGACAGTGCGGGTTCGACGGGTGATCGAGGTGCAGCAACTCGTGAGTGCTCAGGAGGTATTGGAGTGGTCCAGGGTCGCCCATGCCGGCGGGACCGACACTGAGACTGATGTACTGGGCCAAGAGGCTCGCCGCAGCGTTAATCGACACCATGGCGACGTTCTGACCGGCTGGTTGATTCGGGTGGCCGGCTCGACCAGCGATGTAGTCAGGATCGTCGAGCAGGCCGTCCATGTCGAGGGCGACCTGGGCGGCGTCGAGTTGTCGATTGCAGAGGAGGCACGGCCGTCCTGGGGCGACAACGTGGGATCGCCAGGTCGCGTTGCGAAGTGTTCCGCTTGGCATGGTGTCAACGGCGACGCCGCCATCGACCACAGGGATGAGGTCGCTGTAGGCGATGCCGTTGAGGACGGCTCGAGGCCATGGCCGGTCGACGCAGCAAAAGATGACGTCGTGGTCGAGTGCTACCGCGAGGCCTTCGGGTTCACAGATGCTCAGGTTCGAGATCTCAATTCGGGCGTTCGCGGCGGTGGAGTTGCGGCGTGCCTCCCGCCCCACAACGTGAGTCTTGGCGCGGCGGAGCGCTACGTCGCGTCGCGTCGCACCGATCAGCCGGTCGAGGTTGTGTTCCTTCACGATGTCGAAATCCATAACGGTGATCGAGGTCAGCCCGGACGCGGCGAGTCGAACGGCAACGTCGAGGCCGACACTCCCAACGCCTACGACCAGAACCCTTCGACGTGCCAGATCCGCCTGCACCTCTTCGCCCCAGCAACTGACGGTCCTCCGGTGCTGTCCTGTGGTACGAGGAGCGGGAACGGCACGGTCATTCCATGAGATGTCGAGTGTGGCACCGATGACCCGAACGTTGTGAGCGGGGCTGGCGGCGATGTCTCGTCCGACGCCGGTGTCCCAGTGGCGTGCAGACCATGTCCGGTCGCGGCCGGCGAGGGTCATTCCGACGAGGGGCAGTCCGGTGAGTTCACGGGCCAGGTTGGCGTACGAGCTTTCGGCGTCGCGGTCGGGGCCGCTCATCGACTGCCATCGGGTGGCGCCAGGGTGGCTGTGTAACACGACGATGCCACCTTGAGTACGTGCTGCGATCTCGGTTGCTCGCAGCACGTACTCGCCGGTGAAGGTGACGTTGCCGTGAACGTCTCGTTCGCCGGGCTGAGGGAGGATGACATCTCGCAGGATCGCCGTCGCACGGTTGCGGCCTGAAGAGGCTCGGTAGGTAGCTAGGCAGAGGTCCTCCTGGCCATCGTCACGGAGCAAGTGTTCGCATAGACGGGCGTGGGTCGCTCCGGTCAAGGCGACGGAGGTGGCGCGGGTCATCCTGTGGCTGCCCCGATGACCCCGCGAACGTGGCCGACCCAACCTACGCCGGGGTCGGGGTCTTGACCCCAGCGTGTGATCTGACGGCTATGCATGGTCCATCCCGAACGAGGAGAGGGCCGGCTGTTGGTGTGGGCGAACTCGACGGGTGCTGGGAGGTGGATCCAATGGGGAGGTACCAGCGGCCACCTGGAGAGCTCCTCGATTGCGACACCCGTGAGGACCGTGGCACCGATGTGGGCTCCGTCGACGGGTTCGATCTTGTAGATGACCAGTTGGCCATCGGCCACGGGGTCGAGACCCAATCTGGTCACCCGTTCGATGAAGTCGTCGACCCCGTCGCTCATCATCTAGGCCACGTCGGCGCGTTCACGGATGGACACGAAACGAGCGCTCGGCCGGATCTTGACGATCTCGTCGTCTGAGTAACGGCGGGTTCCGGGGCTGGAGCCCCGCACCTCTCCGAGATCGAACAGGCTCGGGTCGAGGCCAGCGAGCCGGAGCAAGTCCGCCGCGGGCTGGCGGCGGTCACAGGTGCTGTATGGCTGGCCGTCGATGCTAAATCGCACCTCATGGTTCATCTCTGACACGGTGGTGTCGTTCATGGCGATACTCCTTCTCGTCGTCTGTTCTCTTGAGCGGGCGGCTCACTGTGTACGTCGCGGCCAGACACCAAAAAGAAAGTTGATCGAATCGCTTTCTTTTTCGAGTCGGGTCGCGACAGTTAGACCAGCAGATGATGAATCCACCGCCCTCACCCACTACCGCGGCATCCGCTCGAAGACGACCTGGAGCGCCTTGAGCTGATCGTCGACGTCATGTGGGCACAGATCCACAGGGTGATTCGTCGGAACGCGCCACGGCGCCGACGAACTGGATCCGGCGTCGCCCGAGTGATTGGCGATCCGGTTGCTGAACTCCAGATTCAGGGCGGGCACAGCACTGAGGACATCCTCAGCGAGTGCCTCAAGGCGCTGCTCACTAAACCGCCGGAGCAGGTCACTGAGAGCTGGGAGGCGGTGGCGTTCGGAATCGCGACGAACAAGACCAAGGGTGCCCTACGCGACGGGCAGGCGTGGCTGCGCGCCACAAGGCACCGGCCCAAGCTCACGATGGTGTCCGGCGATAATCCCGGACCAGAGGGCGCGGACGGAACACTGGGTCGTTCCCTCTTTGAAGGGATTGCGGCGACAGGGCCGGACCTCGAAGAGCAGTTCTTTGCCACCGCTCAACAGCTCGAACTCATCAAGCTCGCGCATGAGCTTCTTGACGATCGAGACCGAACCATCTTCCTCGGGCTACACACCGGCGAGCGAAGCAGGGACTCGCTCGCCAACGAGTTCGACCTCTCGCCACCGGGCGTGACCTACGTCTACCGGCGCATCGCCCAACGGCTGTATGACCATCCGAGATTCCAACGATTCACACAAGGAGGCAACCGATGACGCACGACTTCGATCCGGTCGACGAGGTCCTCGACGCATACCTCGATTTCCTCGAGCACGGCGGCGACGAGCCATCCCTCGACCATCTCACCGCCACCCAGCGGGCAGAAGCGGAGCGGCTCATCGCGTCCCTGAAAGCCGGGCGAGGAATCGATCCCCAAGCCTCACGCCCGTCGATCGCTGCACTCCTCGCTCACGAACCGGCGCGGATGCCAGCCGGCGACATCGCTGACGTCGTCGGCCGGCTTGAGGCGGACCTTCACGATGAACTCAACGAGGGCTGCGACGTCGTCCCGGACATCGCAGCCCGCGCGTCCGGAATTGACAGTGACCTGATCATCACCTGCCGGGGTCACCGGCTTCGCGGCATGCTTGAGCCGGCCGACTCCGAGCTCAATGAACTGACCCCTCGACGTATTTCAGCGGCGGCCGCCATATTCGGCGCGTTCGGCGAGACCGCCGGAATACTGCTCATGACCAAACCGCCCATGGTCGGCGTGATCATCGAGCGTTCCGACCTCGAAGCCGCTTTCGAGGTCCCCAGCGGCCAGTCCCGACCACCCCGGATCGCACGGCCCATCGCGGCGGCTGCCGTAGCGTGCGCCGCCTTCATCAACGAACTCGCCCCTTCATTCACAGCTCTGGACGCTGACTTGATCCGGTCATTCGACGTCGGCAGTGATGCAATCGATGTTCCTGCGATCGTGAGGTCGTCTGTGCTTGCTGTCGCTGCCCAGGGCGCTCGCGCTCAAATCACCGAGAAGCGAATGGCCTGGTCAGATCTCGGTGACACGGAGACGACAGGGCTGGCGAGGTTGATCTCCGATCTCGAATCAGGCGTCGCGAGCCCCGAAGATCTGCCAGAACGACTCGGTGAGATCGTTGGAGCGCTCGCAGCATGATTCGCCATGTTCGCCTTCGAAACTGGAGGTCGTACGACTCCCTGGACGTCGACTTCGCGCCGGGGACAACCTTCGTGGTAGCCCCCAACGGCGTTGGAAAGACGTCGCTCGTGCACGCCCTCGCGTGGGCCCTATTCGGCGAACACGCCCGGAGCATCTCTCCGAAGGACTGTATCCGAGCCGGCACCGAACAGGCCACCGTCGAGATTTCGATGACATTGCGCGACGGATCGACCCTCGCGATTGAACGAAACATCAAACGCCGGGGCTCACCAACATCTACCTATCGCCTCAACGAGGAAGAACTGGATCCAGGAGCTGCCCAGGATCTTGTCGAAAGCGAGTTCGGCATTGACCTGCCGACGGCTGCACGGCTTTCTGTCATGCTCGGCGGTGGACATGTCGCCTCAGACCGAGCCCTCGATATCGAGACGCATCTTCACCAGGCCTTCGGGGTCACGAACCTACTCCGAGCATCGGAGCTGGCCGACGGGGCACTCAAGGACGCTCAAAAGGCAACCAAGGGACTCCGGGCGAGTGACAAGCAGCGCGTTGCCGATAGAGCAACCGTGGAGGCCGACATCGCGAGGCTCCAAGGCGATGTCGTCGGCGCCGAAGCTACCGGTACCCGCCTCGAAGCAGGGCTGGCTGTCGCTGATCAGGCTCGTCAACTAGCGGCCGAGTGGGCCCGATTCCGCACCGTGGCCAACATGTTTCAGGATGCGCTTGTTGACATCGCCAAGGAGGTCAGGGAAGTCCTTGCAGACGAACAGGTGCCGTCAGATGCTGATCGAGTCGTCCTCCAGGAGATGCTTGCGCAGGCCCGCGTCACCATCACGGACCGAACGGAAGAAACCATTGGGAAACTGGATCACGCCCGAGCCGCGACCATCGCCGCCGAGCACGGACTTGAGCTCCTCGAGGGTGACCACACCACCTGCCCCACATGTCTGAGACCGATCGATCGAGACGCCGTTGCCGTTGCCCGCGCAGCCCATTACGAGCTCGCTGAAAGAGCACACCGCGAAGAATCCGAGCTGTCCCGTGCCGCAGCCACGGCGACTGCGCAACTCGAACGGATCAACTCGCTTGTGGCGCGGCTCGAAGTCCTGAGCCAGCCGCAGGGCCCGCAGTCCGACGAGCACCAAGACCCCGAGTTCGCCGAGCGGGTGTACCGCGAAGCGCTCGATGCCCTCAACAGCCACAACGCGACCCTGGGTGGGCTTCGTTCCCAGATCGACGCCCTCAGGCAGCAACTCGACGCGGACAACGAAGTACAGCAGGCTCAACGCCGACTCACCGAGGCGTTTCGTCGCGAAGGTGTCGCGGCTGCCGCGGCTGCTGCTCTTCGAACCGCTACCGAACAGCTCACGTCGACAAGGATCGAGCCGATTGCCAGGGAAGTGCAGTGGCGCTGGAAGCAGCTGTTCAACGACGGCGGGCTTCAGCTTCGACCGGATGGCGCTGTTACCCGTTTCGTCGCTGGCGAAGAGCTCGGATGGGACAGCCTCAGTGGCGGCGAACGGATTTGGGCGCGGCTCATCACGCACCTGCTGGTAATTGAGTGCTCCACCACATTGCCATTCGTCTGGTTCGACGAACCCCTTGAACACCTCGACCCCAAACTGCGACGCACCGTGGCGGGGTATCTCGCTGACGCATCTGCTGCGCATGCGCCGGAGCAGATAATCGTCACTACCTACGAGCACGCATTGGCCAGTCAGCTGGCCAATGATCATCCGCAAGCCCACATCCTGCACATCAGGCGATCGTGATGATCGCGGTACCTGCTCGCGTGGGGTGTACATCTCGGCGGGGCACGTTCTCCATCGCGCGTCCATCGCGCGAGAGGGTGGGATGGGACGGTCAAGAACGCGGAATGACCCGGACCAGAAGCGCCGTCTGAGCAGGCGCTTCGCGCGTTTCCGCAGGTCAGCGAACACCCCGGACTCGGGCTCATAACCCGAAGGTCGGAGGTTCAAATCCTGTTCCGGCTACGAATGGGCTCTGGTCAGAGCGGTAGCTGACCGGGGCCTCGTTGCTTCGTTGTATCGGTTCTGCTGGTCTTCTACCGGTGGTCAATCGGACGGTTGTCTCGACGGGACCGCGTCCGGTCCGGGTATCCGCCGCTGTACGGTCTCGCTCCTCTTCTATTGGTCTTCCATCCGGGCGTCAGGCCAGCGAATCGCGGCCTTCTCCAACCAGCCGATGATGTTGAAGAAAAGGATCCCGCCGAGGGATGATAGGGCGATCCCGGCGAACATCAGTCGGGTGTCAATCCGATAGGCAGCTTGCACAATGACGTATCCGATTCCGCGATCCGATCCGGTGAACTCGGCAACAATTGCTCCTATGACCGACAAGGTGGCGGCAACCCGCAACCCGGCGAATACGTAGGGCAACGAACTAGGTATGCGCAGTCGCCAGAAGATAGAGGAACGCCGAGCTGAGAGAACGCTCATCAGTTCGAGGGCTTCGCCGCTCACCGAGCGAAGACCTCGGGTCGTGTTGACCAGCACGGGGAAGAAGCAGATGATGGCGGCAATCACAACCTTCGGGACCAGGGTGAATCCGAACCAGATTGTTAGTAGTGGAGCGATCGCCACGATTGGGACCGTCTGCAGCACGATCGCCCACGGGAAGGCAGCTCGTTCCACGATCGGCACATGCACGAAGATGACGGCGGCCAGGAAGGCCGCCGAGCTGCCTGCGAGGAATCCCAGTACCGCCTCGAGCATGGTCCAGCCAAGATCGGTGGTGAGGGAGCGGCCCTCGGCGATCAGCTCTGTCAGGATCTCGGTGGGGCTGGGAAGGATGTAGGCGGGCACTTCGAATGCCCGGACGATGACCTCCCAGACGACGAGCGCTGCAAAGAACAATAGGGCCGCCGGTATCACCGTGCGCCACTTCGGGCGTCCCTTCCGCATCGGCGACTCTGTGGTCATGTGACCGTCCCTTCGGTTGTGTCAGGGTCTTCCTCGAGGAGGCTGCGCAGCTCGCCGGTAAGGGAGGCGAAGTCGGGTTCGTACCGGATTTCGAGGGGCCTGGGTCGACCGAAAGGCACGGCCGCGATCCTGCTGATCCGGCCAGGTCGAGCGCTGAGCACAACCACCCGATCGGCGAGGTAGATGGCCTCTTGGATGCTGTGGGTCACGAACAACACCGTTGTCCCCGAGTTGCTCCAAACCTCGACAAGCTGGAGATTGAGGCGGTCTCGGGTGAACTCGTCGAGTGCGCCGAACGGTTCGTCCATGAGCAAGGTCGATGGTTGGTAGATCAATGCGCGGGCGAGGGCTACTCGTTGTCTCATCCCTCCCGACATCTGCCCGGGGTAGTGACCCTCGAATCCCGCCAGTCCCAGCTGGGCGAGAAGGCGCCGAGCCAGCTCGTCCATGTTTGAGCCGTGGGCAGGGTTGCGGTCGCCGAGAATCCGATCGGGAAGCAGCACGTTGCCGAGTGCTCGCAACCACGGAAACAGCACTGGGCTCTGAAACACGAAACCAAATTCGACATCTCGCCGTGCTTGATCGGGGGTTTTGCCGCGCACCGACACCGTGCCTTCGGTGGGTTCGAGCAGGCCCGCCACTATCCGGAGGAGGGTCGACTTGCCACATCCTGACGGACCAACGATGGCGGTGAACTCGCCGTCGGGGATTTGGAGCGTGATGTCGCGCAGCGCACGGACGGGCTGCTCTCCGCCGAAGCGCATCCCGATCCCATCGAAAGCGATTCCTCGCTCGATGCCCTGCTCTGCCACGGTTAGGTTCTCACAGCCTGGTATCTTCGGATACCCTCGAGGGCGACATCGATGGCGTTGTCCCATCCTTGAATGAGGCGATGGTTGGCGGTCTCGTAGTCGATGTCGTCGGGGTCCGTGTAGTTGTACGACACCGCGCACACCATCGCAGCCGCTAGCCCGCGTAGGTGCGCAACCGTGAAGATCGCGGAACTCTCCATCTCGATGTTGGTGATGTTGTGTCGCATCAGGTTCTCGATGAATGCGGGAGTTTCGGTATAGAAAGCGTCGCTCGACGCGTTGATGCCCACGTGGTAGTCGAACCCGCGTTGGTCGCTCAACTCCGATGCTGCCTCGATGAGCGCATGCACGAGGTAGTGATCGGCAACGGCCGGAAAGCCGGGGTCGACGTAGGCGGCGCTGGTGCCGTCGAGGCGCATCGATCCGGTGTTGATGAGGAGATCGCCGGTGCGGATTCCGGGAGCCAGCGCTGCGCTGCTGCCAACCCGGACGAAATGGGTCGCACCGACGTTGGCCAGTTCTTCGACGGCGATCGCCGCGGATGGACATCCGATCCCGGTGGAGGTGCTGGTGACCGGTATGCCGTGGTAGCTGCCCGTGACGGTCCGGTATTCGCGGTGGTGCGCTATCTCTTTGGGGTCGTCGATGTGGCCGGCGATGCGGAGCACACGGTCTGGATCGCCGGGGAGGAGGACGTATTCGGCGACGTCGCCGGGGCCGACCCGGAGGTGGTACTGCACCTTGCCTGGGGTGTTGGCGTTCTTGTCGAAGACCATGAGGGTGGGTCCTTTCACCAGCGGGGAGGAGGGTGGTCCGTATGAACCGGGCCACCCTCCTGCCTGGCAATCAAGAGGAGAAGCAGGCGTCCGTGTAGACCGAGGTCAAGTCGATATCCACGGTCAACCCACCGTACTCCCCCAGGACGTCCTCGGCGGTCTGCCATCGATCCAGGGTCATCGAACCGATGCCGTTGGCTATGGCATCGGGGGTCCGCACGTCGTCTTCGATGGCGGCCAGGCTCTTGAGTTCTTTGTCACGGTCGAGGTTGTCGGGATCGACGGCGACGACAATGTCGGCGGCTTCCTCCGGGTTGTCGAGTGCGTATTCCCAACCGCGGGCGATGGCCCGTACCATCGCACACACCGTGTCCGGATTGGCGTCCCGATACTCCTTGGTGGTGAACAGCGCATTCGCCGACGTTTCGACCCCGTAGTCGTAGGGGACGAAGACGGTGGTTTCGAAGCCCTGTTGTTCGGCCAGCATCGGCTCGTTAGTCGAGAAAACGGTGATGAGATCGATGGTGCCCTCGAACAACGGCGTTAGGTCGAATCCGACTGCCACCTGTCTGAGGGAATCGGGGTCGATGCCGTTCTTGACCAGCATCGCCTGTGTCAGCTGCCAGGGTCCACCTTCCTGAAAGCCGATGGTCTTGCCTTCGAGATCGGCGAGTGATTCAAATCCGGAGTCGGCGAGGGCCATGATCGCGCCTGGATGCTTCTGTAGGAAGGTGGCCACCGTGATCAGCGGGATGCCTTCGGCATTGGCGAAGAGCAGCGAGTTGGTGTCGTGCAACCCGAACGTGTCGCTTCCGGCAGCAACCAGCGTGATGCTGTTGATGTCGAATCCGCCCGGATTGATGGTGACGTCGAGGCCCTCTTCGGCGAAGAAGCCCTTTTCGAGCGCCACGTAGTCTCCTGCAAACTGGGCGCTGGGGAACCAAGGAAGCCGCAGCGATACGGCAACCGGTTCGGCCGCTGCAGCAGTCGTGTCGGCCGGTGCCGCCTCGGTGGTCGTTGTGGCGGCGTCGCCGGCGCATGCTGCGACCAGCAACGTCAGGGTAACGAGGGTGGCCAGCCAACGGACGATGTTGCCTTTCTGTGTCATGAGCGTTTCCTTTCCTGTGCCGGGGAGGTGTCCCCGGTCTGCCCTTCTGAAACCTGGCCGGTCGGGTGGCATCCGCACGAGGCCCGGGGAACGAGCGACGTTGCGACTGCGGTAGGTGGCTGTGTGCAGCCGTCGTCGATTGCCTGCCGCAGAACTCGTACCGCCTCGTGAGCGAGGACATCGGCGGGCAGACGGATGCTCGCCAGAGCCGGCGCGGCGAGCGCCGAGAAGGGAATCTCGCCGTAGCCCATCACCGCCACATCGCCAGGTGTCCGGAGTCCGAGACTGTCGATGGCGCTGATCGCGCCGAGGGCGAGGATGTCGCCGGCGCAGAAGATGGCGGTGGGCGGCTCAGGGTGCTGGAGGAGACGGTGGGCGGCTTTGGCCCCAGCTCCAAGCGAGAACTCTGCTGCGTGCTCGATCAGACGGGCGTCTGTGGCGATCCCGGCCTCACTCAACGCGCGGTGGTAGCCGCTCCCTAATCGCTTGGTGGCACTCCACGTCTCGGGTGGAGCCAGGTACCCGATCCGTTCATGGCCGTGCTCAATGAAATGGTTTGTCGCCACCGAGCCGTCACCTTCGCGGTCGACGGTGATCGTGGACCCTATGCCGACGTCGGCACAATCGACGAACACGAATGGTCTGAGAGCCTCCGCCGACTTGAAGACGTCAAGCGTGCTCAGATCGCCCGGTGTTTCGAAGTGAGTGACGATGACGCCGTCAACGTTCCGGCTGAACAGTTGATCTAGGTAGCGGGCGACCACCACCGAGTCGTAATGGCGAGTGTGGCAGATGACGGGCAACCACCCCTCGACCGTTGCCGCTTCGATGATCGATTCGAGATAATCGGCGTAGTAGTCGCTGAAGGATGGAACGAGCACGCCGATGGTGAAGGTTGGATGGTGCCCGCCACGGGCCATCGCACGATCACGATCGTATCCCAACACCACCGTCCCGGAGCCCCGTTTGGTGAGTACGAGCCCATCGTCGCGCAGCTGCTGATACGCCGCGCGGACCGTATGGAAGTTGACGCCCACATGTCTGGCGACGTCGACAATCGTGGGCAGGTGAGAGCCGGCGCGGATTGTTCCGGTGGCGATTAGCCAGGTGAACTGGCGGGCTACCTGCGTGGCGAGCGGAACCCGGCTCTCTCGGTCGACATTGATCCGGGGCGTTATCTCCGACGGATCCTCGTAACCCGCTACTTGCACACGGCAACCTTACCAGAAGTTCTAGATATCTAACAAAATAGATATATCGACCTATCCTGGCGAGGTAGCAGCGGCATGCTCTCGCGGTTCTGATGTACACCACCATCCGGCAGGCTCCGAGGTTGTTCCGTATTGTCTGGTCCTTGTCGTTACGCAGGTAAGGGCCTCTCGGACCTTCTACCACTGGGATCTCGGTCTCGATTGTGTCTGGCCACTTCACGTGGTAGCTGTGCAGGCGTCTGTTGATGTCGTTGATCGCGTCCTTTTTTCGACGCGATGACCAAGCCTCACCCGGATTGCACAGAGCGGTGATGTCGCCTTGGTTGTCCTTGCCGGTACGGGTGACTCCTCGACGAGCCATTGATTCACATCCTTCCTCGTCTGTCGGGGCATGCCGTTGCTTCTATTCGCCGGTTGCTCGAGAACTCGTAATGTTCCCGTCGGGGGTCGTGCCGATCCACAGGACGAGGACGCAACGGCGTCGCCGTAGGCAAGACCCATCACGACTGCGCCAAACGCCTGGAACGTCCCGTTCTCCAACGACGCCTACATCCGATCTGACGTGTGTTTTGCCCGGTCGACCGCGTACCGTTCCATCGGCTTCCGGTGGAAAGCGGTCTGGTCGGCTCTAGCCCGACATCAGCAGTCAGCCACATCGGCGAGAGCCTGGCCTTTCCAGGTGTCTGTTTCGGTTCTCAACATCGTTCCCGTCGTCCCGGCGACAACTCGAAGTGCCAACTCGCGCCCGTCACCGGTGATCAAGTGGTAGGTGTGTTGGCCTGTCTGGATGTCGACGATGATGTCGGAGACGTGACGTGGTGACCACCATTCATCAGGATTGCAGACGGCTATGACAGTGACCACGCTCATTGAAACTCCCCAGACCTGCTCACTGAAATTCCCCACCTCCTGAGAGGGAATACCCACTGTTGGG